>NZ_JBMVFV010000032.1:0-61418 GCF_049538395.1 Micromonospora sp. AB353
CCCGTTTTGTCGCCGCCAACTTCATGATCAACGGGGCCAAGGGCGGGGGCGGGGCGAGGGCGGGTCAGAGGGCGGGTCAGAGGGCGGTGCGGGTTCGGGTCACCGCGTCGGTGGCGGCGGCCAGGACTTGGTCCGGGGGGTCGGCGAGCGTCAGGTCGGCGGTGACCACGCGGAGCTGGTCGGGCAGGGCCAGGTCGCTGGGGAGGCGGGGCACGTCGCGGCGCGGCTCACCGGCCGCGTCGGCGGCCAGGTTGGCGATCTCCTGGACCAGCTTGTGCACCAGGTCGGCCCGGGACACGTTGCCGCCGTCCGCCTTGGCCGACCAGCGCGGCTGCTGCCAGTGCCCGACCTGTCGGACCAGCAGGGTCACCGCCCGGTCCAGTTCCGCTGCGCTCATCGCCGCCGAGTCTACGGTCAGCGGCGTACGTAGCTGAGCAGGCGGAGGATCTGCCAGTACAGGAAGATCAACCCGACCAGCAGGCCGAAGGCGCAGTACCAGGCGTAGCGGCGGGGCAGCCGGTTCGCGGCCGACCGTTCGACCAGGTCGAAGTCGAGGATGAAGCTGAGCGCGCCCGAGATGATCGCCACCACCGAGAACAGGTACGGCAACCAGCCCACCTGGTCACTGAGGCTGTAGACGACCACCCCCTGCCGCCCGGTGAACAGGTACGCGAACAGGTTGACCAGGCCGATCGCCACGATCCCGACGAGCATGCCGATGACCAGCCGGGCCAGGCGCGGGGTGGCGCGTACCAGCCGGGCCCGGTAGAGCACCGCCATGCCGAGGAAGACGCCGAACGTGCCGACCACCGCCTGCGCCACGATGCCCGGATAGACCAGTTCGAAGGCGCGGCTGGCCACCCCGAGCAGCAGCCCCTGGAGCACGGCGTACCCGACGATCACCGGCGGGCTGGTGATCTGCTTCAGCGAGATGACGAGCACCAGGGCCAGGCTGGCCAGCGCGCTCCCGGCGAGCGCGGCGGAGATCCACGCGGCCTGCGGCACCACCACCCAGGACACCGCCGCCGTGACGCCGGTGACCAGCAGCAGGCCCACGGTCCGGCTGACCACGTCGGCGACAGTCATCGTGTCGGCGGTCCCGACCCCGAGTACCTGCCGCTCGGTACGGCCGACGTCGTCCAGCCGGTCCAGCACCGGGTTGGCACTGCGCACCGTGACCACCTCCCGCCCACGTACCCGGATCCCACTCTGCCCCGGGCGGCCCGGCGGGGGCGGGGAAACGGCGACGCCCGCCGCCGCGGATGCGGCAGGCGGGCGTCGTCGGGGAGGGCGTGATGTCAGTCGTCGCCCTGGAAGTAGCTGAGCAGCCGCAGGATCTCGATGTAGAGCCAGACCAGGCCGACCACGATGCCGAAGGCAGCCGTCCAGGAGTAGCGCTGCGGGAGGCCCATCCGGACCCCCTCCTCGATGTCGGCGAAGTTGAGCACGAAGCTCAGCGACGCCACCACGATGCAGACCAGGCTGAAGCCGATCGCCAGCGGGCTGCCGTCACGCAGGCCGGTGTTGATGCCGAACAGCGCCAGCACCAGGTTGACCAGCATCACGCCGAACAGGCCGGCCATGATCGCCACCATGATCCGGGCGAACTTCGGGGTGGCCCGGATGATCCGCGCCTTGTAGATCATCGCCATCAGGAAGAAGACGCCGAACGTGGCCACGACCGCCTGGAGCACGATGCCGTCGTAGAGCGACTCGAACGCCTTGCTGACCATGCCGACGAAGACGCCCTCGATGACCGAGTACGCCACGACGAGCGCCGGGTTGGCCATCCGCGAGAACGAGATGATCAGGCCGAGCACCAGGCCGACGACCGCGGCGCCGATCCACGCGACGCCGACGAGCGAGTCCGGCACGAGCACCCAGGCCGCAGCGGCCGAGGCGCCGAGGATGGCGAGCATGAGGACCGTCTTGACGACCACGTCGTCGAGGGTCATCGGGGTCACGGTGGGCGGGGCCACCGGCTGGCCGTAGCCGCCCGGGTAGGGCTGGGCGTAGGGCTGCTGGGGGTACTGCTGCTGCGGGTACTGCTGGGGGTATCCGGGCTGTCCATACGGCCCGGGCTGGGCGTACCCGGCCGCCCGCTCACGCTCTGCCGCCTGGCCGAGCCGGGCGAGCACCGGGTTCGACGTCTTCACTTCTCAGGCCTCCCTCAGGGGGTCGATCGCACGAAAGACGTGCTACTCCAGGGTAGACGTGGGCGCAATCGCGCGCGCCACGGCTAGCTGTGGGAAAGCTGAGAGTTCACGTGCCCGGGGCGGGGGTCGAACCCGCACGCCTTGCGGCAGCCGCTTTTAAGGCGGCCGTGTCTGCCGTTCCACCACCCGGGCGGGTGACACCGGCGCGTCGACACGCGGCGGTGCAGATCTCACCGTAGCGGCTCGTCCGCGACGCGGCGTACCCCGGCGGTTGCGGCCGTTATGGTCGAGGCCGTGACCAGCGCCGCCCGCCCGGCCCTCCGGCCCGATCACCGCCGGGCGGCCGGTCCGGCGGGGGTCGCGCGGCGGGTGACGGCTGTCGTCCGGCGGCACCGCGCGGACCTGCTCGTGGGGCTGGCGTTCGTCGCGCTCGCCGCCTGGCTCACCCACGGCCTCTGGCCGGCGCCGGGCACGCGCGCACTCGCCCTCAACCCGACGGACCAGACGCTGTACGAGTGGTTCCTGGCGCTGGACGCGCGTGCCCTGCGCGGCGAGCTGAGCCTGGTCACCGGCCGGTTGAACGCGCCGGACGGGGTCAACCTGATGGCGAACACCTCGGTCGTGGCGCTCGGCGTGCTGCTCGCCCCGGTCACGCTGGCGTTCGGGGCGCCTGTCACGTTCGCGCTGCTCGTCGCCGGGAACATGGCCGGTACGGCGCTCGCCTGGTACCTGCTGTTCACCCGCGTCCTGCGGGCCCGCCGGCTCGCTGCCGTACTCGGCGCGGCGCTCTGCGGTTTCGGGCCGGGCATGGTCTCGCAGAGCAACGGCCACCTGCACATGACCGCGCAGTGGCTGGTCCCGGTGCTGGTCTGGCTCGTGGTCCGGCTGCTGCGCGCCGCCGATCCGTCCGGTCGCCCGGACGGCCCGGACCGCCGCCGGATGGCCTCCTCCGCGGCCGGGCTCGCCGCGGTCGTCACCGTGCAGGTCTTCGTCGGCGAGGAGGTGCTGTTCCTCGCCGCGCTCACCCTGGCGGTGACCGCCGTCGCGTACGGGCTGGCCGACCGGGACCTGCTGCGCCGGGCCGGGCCCGGGTTCGCCGGTGGCCTGCTCGTCGCCGCCGGGCTGGCGCTGCCGGTGCTGGCGTACCCGCTGTGGGTGCAGTTCGCCGGCCCGCAGGGCGTCGCGGACGGCATGTTCCCGCCCGCCTACTTCTCCGCCGACCTGATCGGCTGGACCCGCCTGTCCGCGCTGACGGTGTTCGGCAGCCCGGAGGCGGTACGGCTCACCACCGGCCCGGCCGAGTTCACCACGTTCCTGGGCTGGCCGCTGCTGCTGGTCGCCGCCGCCTTCGCGGTCTGGCTGGGGCGGCGGGCCCCGGTGGTGGCGCTCGTGGCCGGGGCGCTGACGATGGCCGCGCTGGCGCTCGGCCCGCAGGTGGTGGCGGGCGGTGAGCGGACCGGGATCCCCGGCCCGTACGCGCTGCTGGCCGGGCTGCCGGTGGTGGACGGCGCGCTGCCGATGCGTTTCGCGCTGGCGGTGCTGCCGCTCGTCGGCACCGTGCTCACCCTCGCCGTGCACCGGGCGCTCGGCGAATCCGGCCGGGCCCGCCGGGTCGTCCCGTTCGCGGCCGGCGCGGCGCTGCTCAGCGTCTTCCCCACGCCGCTGCCCACGATGGACCGGCCGCCGCTGCCCGAGTTCGTCACCGGCGGCCACTGGCAGAAGTGCGTACGCCCTGGCGGGGTGCTGGTGCCGGTGCCCACCGCCACCCCGCAGGATCCCTGGCCGATGCGCTGGGCCACCGCCACCGGCGTCGCGTTCGCCATGCCGGAGGGCTTCTTCATCGGCCCGTACGGCCCGCACGGCACGGCCACCATGGGCACCTGGCAGCGTCCCACCTCGGCGCTGCTCGCCGACGTGGCCCGCCGGGGCGTGGCGCCCGCGATCGGTGACCGGCAACGCCGCCAGGCCGCCCGGGACGTCGAGTTCTGGCACGCCTCGTGCGTCGCGGTGACAGACGACACGCCGCACGCGGAGATGCTGCGCCGCACCGTGGAGCAGCTGTTCGGGCGGCCGGGTACGCGGCTCGCCGACGCCTGGACCTGGCGGTTCTGATCCCGGACACGGCGAAGGCCCCTCCCGCGTACGGGAAGGGCCTTTCGTCCGGCAGGCGTCAGACGCGCGCGGCGACCGGCGGGGCGGACGCCTCGGCGAACTCCTCGCGCGGGTCGTGCAGCTGGCCCAGCGCGACCACCTCACGCTTGAGGAAGAACGCCAGGGTCCAGTCGACAACCACGCGCACCTTGCGGTTGAACGAGGGGATCCGCGACATGTGGTACGTCCGGTGCATGAACCACGCCGGCCAGCCGGTCATCTTGATGCCGTAGACCTGCGCCACGCCCTTGTGCAGGCCGAGGCTCGCCACGCTGCCGGCGTGCTTGTGCTTGTAGTCGACCGGCTCACGCCCGCGGATCACGTTCGCGATGTTGTCGGCCATCCGCGCCGCCTGCCGCACCGCGTGCTGGGCGCTCGGGGAGCAGAAGTTACCCGGCTCCTTGGTCAGGTCCGGTACGGCGGCGCAGTCACCGGCGCTCCACGCGCCCTCGACCACCCGGTCGCCGTCCACGATCTGCAGCGTCGGCCGGCAGGTGACCCGGCGGCGCTCGTCACGCGGGAAGTCCGTCGCGTCGAGCATCGGCGACGGCTTCACACCGGCGGTCCAGACGATGGTGTCGGACGGGAAGCTGTCGCCGTCGGAGAGCTTCACCACACCGTCGACGCACGACTCCAGCCGGGTGTCCAGGCGGATGTCCATGTCCCGCTTCATCAGCTGCTGCACCGTGTAGGCGCCCATGTCCCGGTCGACCTCGGGCAGCACCCGCTGGGTGGCCTCGACGAGCACCCAGCGCATGTCCTCCGGCTTCAGCTCCGGGTAGTAGCGCAGCGCGTCCCGGGCCATGTCCTCCATCTCGGCGAGCGCCTCGATGCCGGCGTAGCCGCCGCCCACGAAGACGAACGTCAGCGCACGGCTGCGGACCGCCGGGTCGGTGGTGGAGGCCGCCACGTCGAGCCGGTCCAGCACGTGGTTGCGCAGGAAGATGGCCTCGCCGATGGTCTTGAACCCGATGCCGTTCTCGTGCAGGCCGGGGATCGGCAGGGTGCGGGAGACCGAGCCGGGGGCGACGACCACGTGGTCGTACTGGATCTCCCGGGCCGGGCCGCTGATCGGCTGCACCACGGCGGTCATGCGGTCGTGGTCGATCCGGGTGACGGTGCCCGCCACCACGGTGCACTTGCGCAACTCCCGCCGCAGCGGCACCACGGCGTGCCGAGGGGAGATGTTGCCCGCCGATGCCTCCGGGAGGAACGGCTGGTACGTCATGTGCGGCTGCGGGTCGACGACGATGACCTCCGCCTCACGCCTGCTCAGCTTCTTGGACAGGCGCAGAGCGGCGTACAGGCCCACGTGACCGGCACCCACGACAAGGATCCGCTTCGGGTTCACGTCATCTATCTTTCCCCGGGTGCTTCGGGTAATCCCGCGCGAGACCCCCTTCTGTGACGGAGCACAACCGGTGTGACCTGCGCAACGTCCCTGGAACGCTGGGTCACCTGCGCCGGAGCAGCCAGCCCAGCAACCCGCTCAGCCCCACCGCCACCAGCAGTCCCGCCACTGTCGCGGCCTGGGAGCCGTCGGTGCCGCCCACTCCCCCGAGCCACGCCAGCACCACGCCGAGCACGGCGCTGGCGAGCACCACGCCGCCCGCCCGGCCCAGCCACCGCAGCACCACGTCCGGGTCGATCAGACCGTCGTAGGGCAGCAGCGCGGCCAGCGCGCAGAGCGAGTGCGCCAGGTAGAGCAGCGTCGCCACGGCGAGCAGCCGCCACAGCGCCGGTGGCCGGTCGAAGCCGAGCGTGGCCAGCAGCCAGCCGCCGACGGTCACCAGCGCGGTGAACGTCGGCCAGATCCGGCGCGGCCCGGCCGCCGGGAGCACCGCGGCCACCGTCATGGCCAGCAGCGAGCGCGGGGTGAGGGCCTGCACCGGGTACGCGAGCAGGAAGCCGGCCAGCACGGTGAGGAAGATGCCGCCGCGGACGAGCAGCGGCAGCGGGCTGACCCGGGCGGCCGCGTACCGCAGCGCCCGCACCCGCTCGACCAGGGCGTCCGTCACTGAGCCGGCCTTTCGTTCGCGACTGCGGGACTCCGCTTCGCTGCGTTCCTCGCGCTCACCGAGCCGGCCTTTCGTTCGCGACTGCGGGACTCCGCTTGGCTGCGTTCCTCGCGCTCACCGCAGCCCTGCCTTCGGGGCGGTCGCCAGGCGCGACACGTCGCGCAGCACCTCGTCCAGGCTGCCCGCGCCCGCCCAGCGCACCACCGGCACGCCGTGCTCGCGGAGCTGGCCGATCATCGTGTCCCGGTCGAGCCGCCACAGCCGGTACGCCACCTCGGCCCAGCCGCGTTCCTTCGGCACCGGCAGCTCGGTCGGCAGCGTGTCCACCGCCACCACGAACCGGCCGCCCCGGGCCAGCCGGGCCAGCATCTGCGCGGACCGCTCGTCGAGCAGCGGGGTGAGCACCACCACGAGGGCGTCCGAGGAGAGCACCTGCGGGCCGAACACCTGGTCGTACGGCTCGTGCGGGGACGTCGTGGCCTGCACGTCGAGCAGCCACTCCAGCACTGTGAGGTACTGCCGCCGGCCGGTGGCCGGACGCAGCCGGCGGGCGGCCGGGCCGTACTCCAGCATCGACACCCGGTCACCGCGGTGCAGGTAGTGCTCGGCGATCGCGGCGGCGGCCCGCACGGTGGTGTCCAGCACCGACGCCGTGCCGTTCACGCCACCGGAGCGCCCGGCCTCGGCCAGTACGTCCAGCAGCACCACCACCTCGGCGTCCCGGTCCGAGAGCGTGGCGGCGACGTGCAGTTGGCGGGCCCGCAGCGACACCCGCCAGTCGATCCGGCGCAGCCGGTCACCGGGTGCGAACACGCGTACCCCGGCCAGTTCGCCGCCCTCGCCCGGCCGCCGCGACCGGTGCGCGCCGACCAGCCCGGCGGCCCGGGGCATCGCCTCGACCGCGTCGAACGGTTCGGTACGCGGATAGACCCGGGCCCGGATCGGGTCGGTGAGCACCGCGCGGGAGACCAGCAGCCCGTCGGCGGCGGCGACCCGCACCCCGGCCGGGCCGATCGGGTGCCGTCCCCATCGCAGGGCGGTGCCGGTCAGTTCCAGGTCGACGGCGCTGCCCGGGGGTACGGAGGTGACGAACGGGCGGTCCGCCCCGCCGGAGCGGCTCACGTCCAGCCCGGTGCCGCCGAAGCCGACCTGCTCCACCCGAAGCCAGCGCGACATCCGGGTCCGGACCACCGCCAGGTCGTACCCGATCAGGTCGGGGTTGGCCACGGCGACGCTGGCGGCCAGCGGCGCGCCCTCGACCAGGTGGGTGTCCCCCACGCCCAGTTCCAGCTCGGGCAGCCCGGCGGGGCGGCGGCGCAGCGCGTACGCGGTCCCGAGCGCGAACGGCGTGGCGAGCACCACCAGGTCGATGCGGCCGAGCAGGACGGCCGCGACGAGCAGCACGCCGGTGAGCAGCACGGCCCGGCCGAGCGCCCAGGTGGGTGCCCAGCCGCTCGCCGCGTCGGCCCGGTCCATCAGCGTCCGGTGGCGTAGCTGGGCAGCGCGCCGCTGGCCGGGGCGGGCGTCGACTCCAGCACCTCGCCGACCACGAACGACGGGTCGACGCGGCGCAGCCACATCTCCGGCCGCAGCGTGATCCGGTGCGCCAGCGCGGGCGCCGCCACCGCCTTGACGTCCTCCGGCACCACGTAGTCCCGGTTGGCGAGCACCGCCCGGACGCGGGACAGCAGCAGCAGCGCCAGCGAGCCGCGCGGGGACGCGCCGACGAGCACCGACGGATGCTCCCGGGTGGCTGCGGTGAGCGCCACGATGTAGCGGCCGACCGAGTCCTCGACCACCACGTCCTCCAGCGCGGCCTGCATGGCGCGCAGCGTGGCGGCGTCCACCACCGGCTTGATCTCCGCCTCCTCGCGGCGGCGGGCGATCCGGCGGCGCAGCACGTCCCACTCCTCGTCGTGGCTGGGGTAGCCGAACGAGACCCGCAGCAGGAACCGGTCGAGCTGCGCCTCCGGCAGCGGGTACGTGCCCTCGTACTCGATGGGGTTCGCGGTGGCGAGCACGTGGAACGGCTCGTCCAGGCGGTAGGTCACGCCCTCCACCGACACCTGCTTCTCCTGCATCGCCTCCAGCAGCGCCGACTGCGTCTTCGGCGGCGTCCGGTTGATCTCGTCGGCGAGCAGCAGGTTGGTGAACACCGGCCCGGCGCGGAAGGCGAAGTCGCCGCTGCTCTGGTCGTAGAGGAACGAGCCGGTCACGTCGGCGGGCAGCAGGTCCGGGGTGAACTGGAGCCGCCGGAAGTCCAGCCCGAGCGCCTGCGCGAAACAGCGCGCGGTGAGCGTCTTGCCCAGGCCGGGCAGATCCTCCAGCAGCACGTGACCACCGGCGAGGATGCCGGCCAGCACCAGCTCCAGCGCGTCCCGCTTGCCGACCACGACGGTGCCGACCGCCTCCAGGACGGCCCGGGCGAGCCGGCCCACCTCGGCGGGGGCCATGCTCCGGTCCACGTCGTTCATCAGATCTTCTCCAGTTCGGCGACGATCGCCGCGAGGTCGCGCGGCGACGGGGGGCGGCGGACGGGGGTGGCGAGGAACGTCCACAGTGGCTCGCCGAGCACCGCCCGGGCGCGGGCCGGGTCGGACTCACGGGTGACGCCGTGGCGCTGGCGCAGCCGTTCGTCGGCCAGCTCGCCGAGGCGCGGCAGGATGCGCTCGGTGAACCGCTCCCGGTTGTCGGAGGACCAGTCCAGCGGCCGCTCCCAGCCGTTGATCGCGGTACGCAGCGCGTCCCGGGCGGACCAGTTCCAGGTGCCGGGCTCCTCGCCGGCGGGTGCCCGGACGCCCGCGCGGGGCGGCGGCGGAGGCGAGAGCGCGGCGGTGACCCGGCGTACGGCGAGCACGGCGAGCACCCCGGCCACGATGATCCAGATCGGCACCTTCAGGCCGACCGCGCGCAGCCCGACCACGACCACGACGACGACGGCTGCGGTGACCGCGGCACTCCGCAGCAGCAGGCGCGCCCGGCCACTCCCCGAGGGGCGCACGTCCTCCCCGGCGGGCTCCTCGCCGAACGACATCAGGTCGTCGATGCTGGTGCTCACGACGCCTCCCCCGCCAGGCTGGTCAGCTCGCCGCGCAGCCGGCGCAGCGCGGCGCGGGCCTGGTCCCGGGTGTGCTCGTCGACCGGGTGCGTGGCGTACCGGGCCTCCCGGTAGACGTGCGCGAACCCGTCGAGCACGTCGGCGCTGGCGATCGCCGGGATCCCGGCCGCCGCGTCGCCGCGCAGCAGCCGGCCGACCAGGTCGGTCGGGGTGTCACCGGTGTGCCGGGGCACACCCGCGTCCTCGGCGGCCTCCTCCAGGCGTACCCAGCAGGCGATGACGGCGGTCCGCGGGTCGGTGGAACGGTCGTCCAGTTCGACGAGTCCGGCGTCGAGCGCGGCCACCACCTCGCGGGCGGTCCCCTCAGCGGTACGCCTGGTGCGCCGCACCGGAACCGCGCGAGTAGTGCGCCGCAGCGCGCCCCGGAGCACGGTCCACAGGACGTACCCGACGGCGCCCAGCACCGCCGCGGACAGCAACGCCACGGCGGCGGTGGCCAGCCAGTCGGGCACACCGCCCGCCGTGGACTCGCCCACGTCGCGGGGTTCGACGGGGATCGACGGGACCGCCTCGGGCGACGGGTACTCCGGCACGTACGGGATGGTGTCGGCGGCGGGCGGGATCCGGCTGGCCCCGATGGCGGAGTGACCGGCGGCGAACGCGGCGAGCGCGAGCAGCACCGTCACCGCGGCGACCGGCCACCACCTGCGCAGTACGCCGAAATCCATCCCACCGCCCCAGGTGCTCCTCAGTCCACCCCGGCCAGGTCCTTCGCCCGGGTGAACACGTCGTCCAGCATCGCCGGTGTGAGCCGGCCGGTGAACGTGTTCTGCTGGCTGACGTGATAGCAGCCCAGC
The DNA here is from genome assembly GCF_049538395.1 of Micromonospora sp. AB353. Lineage (NCBI taxonomy): Bacteria > Bacillati > Actinomycetota > Actinomycetes > Micromonosporales > Micromonosporaceae > Micromonospora > Micromonospora sp. AB353. The sequence continues at coordinate 10,241 of NZ_JBMVFV010000032.1, forward strand.
AACGCCGGCACCGACTCGCCGGACCAGTGTGCCCCATGGCCGAACACCGGTCGCGGAGTGGGCGGTCGCTGCCCGTACACCTGGCGTAGCACCGGCCACCACGCGGCCCACGCGAACGCGCCGAGCGCGACCACGACGCGCAGCGTGGGCCGGATCAACTCGACCTCGCGGTGCAGCCACGGCGCGCAGGTGTCCCGCTCGTCCGGGGTGGGCTTGTTGTCCGGCGGCGCGCACCGCACGGCGGCGAAGATGCGGGTGTCGCGCAGCGTCAGGCCGTCGTCGGCGGACACGCTCGTCGGCTGGTTGGCCAGCCCGGCGCGGTGCAACGCGGCGAACAGCACGTCACCGGACCGGTCCCCGGTGAAGATCCGGCCGGTGCGGTTGCCGCCGTGCGCGGCCGGTGCCAGACCGAGGATCGCGATCCGGGCGTCCGCCGGCCCGAGGCCGGGCACCGGCCGCCCCCAGTAGTCCTGGTCGCGGAAGGCCGCCCGCTTGACCCGGGCGACCTCCTCCCGCCACGCCACCAGGCGCGGGCAGGCGAAGCAGTCGCTGACCGCGCCGTCGAGGTCGGCCAGGTCGGCCGCCCGCGCGGCGCGGGCGACCACGTCCTGCGGGGTACGCGACTCAGCCAAGCTTCGCCCGGAACAGCTCCAGCGTGCGGGCCCAGGCGGTGGCGGCCGCCCGCTGGTCGTAGTGCTCGGGCCGGTCCTCGTTGAAGAACGCGTGCGAGGTGCCCGGGTAGTCGAACGTCTGGCAGGTGCCGCCGGCGGACTCGATGGACCGGCGTACGCTCTGCACCCCGTCGGCGGCGGACAGGCCGTCCGCCTCGGAGCAGTGGATGAGCGCTGCCTTCCCGGCGTAGTCGGCCCAGTCGGTGGCCATCCCCTCCCAGGGCAGGCGCGGGTAGAACCCGGCGGTCGCGACGATGCGCTCGGAGAACGTGCCGGACCACAGGGCCAGGCTGGCGCCCGCGCAGAACCCGGCGCAGCCCACCTTGCCGGCGACCTCGGACCGGCTCGCCAGGTATTCGGCGGCGGCGGCGATGTCGCTGGCCGCCTCGTCCATCTGGGGGCTGTTCAGCATCAGCCGCGGCTCGGTCGGCTTCACGGCCGGCCCGCCGTGCCGGAAGTCGGGCGCGAGGGCGACGAAGCCGGCCTCGGCGAAGCGGTCCACCACGGCCCGGACGTGGGGCACCAGTCCCCACCAGTCCTGGATGACGATGACCGCCGGGCTGGCCGCACCGCCGGAGGGTATCGCGAGATACCCCTCGCTCGTCCCCCCGTTGCCGGTGAAGCTCACCATCTCGCCCATGGGCCCGTCCTCCTAGCGGTCAGTCATCATTGGCTGGTCGCCCAGTTGGCTGCTACGTGCCGGTAGCGTGCCACGCCGTCACCGGCGCGGGGAAGACGGAACAACAGTGGCATTCACCTCCTGTCGACCTCACAGACGACCGCCGGACGCCTCGTGCCGCAGGCCCGCGAGATCTTGGAGGATTCCGGCCCCCATGAGGGCCGTTTCGTACCAAGATCTCGCGGGATCGGGCGCGCTAGCGTGTTGTGGGGGCGGTTGGGGTGGGGCTGTCTGTGGGTGCGGGTGCCGGCGGGGCGATCGACGGGGAGGCCGGTGCGCCGAACGGTGCCAGCTCCGGACAGTACGGGTAGGCGTTGCGGGGTGCGGGCACGGCGCCGGACGAGTCCAGGCAGTTCGGCCAGCCGAGCCGGATCGGCACGCCGTTCTGGTCGAACAGCTGCGCGTCGCGGATCAGCCGCCCCTGCTGGTCGTAGACGAAGACGTCCTCGATCCGGTCGTACCGCCGGTCGACAGACGTCTGCTCGTAGCCGCTGTAGACGTCGGAACTGGCGTTCCGGTCCACATCGACGAGCACCGCGAAGCCGAAGAGCAGCAGCCCGGCCGTACCCAGCCGGTGCAGGCGGCGCGGCCAGCCGGTGAAGCCCGCGGAACGGCGGCCGAGCCACAGTGACGCGACCACCGCGCCGATGAGCAGCAGCAGGCCGGCCGACGCGTTGTCGTCCGGCCGGGGCAGCAGACCGGGCCGGCCACCGTCCACCATCACGCTGATCAGCAACGCGGCCAGCCAGCCACGCACCAGCCACCAGGCCGGGCGCAGCGGACGCAGGAAGTCGCTCACCGTCTCGTGCCCGAGCACCGGGCCGAGCTGACGATCCAGCAGACGGATCTGCGTGGCCGCCCGCTCCCGCGCCTCGGCCAGCCGGTGGAAGCGCGCCGGTCGCCGCCCCTCCCCGGCGCCGGCGGCGGCGCGCAGCTCGGCCGCGTACGCCTCGGGGGTGCCCAGCCGGTCCACGAGCGCGCCCTCGCCCTCGGCGGCCACCTCGGCGAGGTGTTCCGGAAGGTCCTCGGTCAGCTCGTCGCGGACCGCCGGCGGCAGGTCGGCGAGCGCCGCGCGTACCCGGTCGACGTAGTCCGTGATCTCCTGCCCAGTGACGGTCATGCCGCCATCCCCCGATCGTCGAGCAGTGCGTCCATGGTGGTGGCGAACGAGCGCCAGGTCTTGCCGGAGCGGGTGAGCTGGTCACGCCCGGCGGCGTTGAGCGAGTAGTACTTGCGGTGCGGCCCGGATTCGCTCGGCACCACGTACGTGGTGAGCAGACCTGCGGCGAACAGCCGGCGCAGCGTGCCGTAGACCGAGGCGTCGCCGACCTCGGTCAGACCGGCTTCGCGCAGCCGCCGCAGGATGTCGTAGCCGTATCCGTCCTCGTCCTTGAGCACGGCGAGCACCGCCAGGTCGAGCACGCCCTTGAGGAGCTGCGTGGTATCCACGCTCCGCACACTAGTGCGCATTGCGCACTACCGTCAACGACACAGCACCTACGGGTGGGCGGTCCACCCGATGAAACGGTCGAACAGGTCGGCCGGGTTCGGGTTGGCGGCCATCAGGTCGGCGGTGGCGTCGAACAGGCAGCCCGCCATGTGGATCGACAGGGCGACGCGGTCGCGCCGGTAGTCCAGCAGCAGCAACAGGCGGGCCGGCTGGCACGGCCAGGGGGCCGCGCACACCCGGCACAACCACAGGGGCCGCATCGGTACGTGCGGCCGCACCGCACGGCGACTGCGATCGGGTACGGGAGAACAGTTCCTCACGGTCATCCCCCGATCGTGTCGCGCCCTGTTGTCAACGTCAATAGCCTCCGTAGTTGTCGCTGTTCGGCGACGCCGACGCTGCCATCGTCAACGTGTGGAGTTGGTGGGCGTGTCGGAGATCCGGGCGATGCTCGGCAACGTGTCGCGTCAGCGCGCATCCGTGATCGCCAACCAACGCAACTTCCCGGAGCCGATCGCCGTGCTGGCGATGGGCAAGGTCTGGCGGAAGTCCGACGTCGAGAAGTGGATCAGGGAACACCGCCCCGACCTGGCGACGGACTAACCCCGCCCGTCCCGTTGACCAAGGACTTTGCGTACCCGGAGGCGTCCGGATCTGACACGAACTCCTTGATCACCGCCGAAGGGGCGGGCGAGAAGATGAGGGCTAGGCGAGGCTCCAGGCGATGCCGTCGAGGATGTCGTGCTCGGAGGCGACCACCGACGGCATCCCGGCCCGCTCCATGATCACCCGCAGCACCAGCGCGCCCGCGCCGATCACGTCGGCCCGCCCCGGGTGCATCACCGGGTACGCCAGCCGCTGCTCACTGCTCTTGCCCAGCAGGTCGGCGGTCACCTCGGCCACCTGCTCGTACGAGACCCGGGCGTGGTGGATGCGGCTGGGGTCGTACTCCTGGAGCCCTTGCGCCAGGGCGACCACGGTGGTGACCGAACCGGCGAGGCCGACCAGCGTGGCGGCCTCGCGGCCGGGCACGGCGGCGAGCGCGCGGTCGACGGCGGCGGCGATGTCGGCCTCGGCGTCGGCGATCTGCGCCGCGGTCGGCGGGTCGTCGTGCAGGTGGCGTTCGGTCATCCGGACGCAGCCGATGTCCACCGAGATCGCGCCGCGCACCCCGTCGGCGCGGGTGCCGACGACGAACTCGGTCGAGCCGCCGCCGATGTCGACCACCAGGTACGGCGGTTCGGCGTCGGCGGGCAGGCCGCGCACCGCGCCGGTGAACGACAGGCGTGCCTCCTCGTCACCGGTCACCACCTCGGGCGGTACGCCGAGCGTGCGCTCGACCATGGTGCGGAAGTCGGCGGCGTTGGAGGCGTCGCGGGAGGCCGAGGTGGCGCACATGCGTACCCGGTCGGCGCCGGACTTCTCGATCTCCGCCGCGTAGTCGGCGAGCGCCACGCGGGTCCGCTCGATGGCCTCCGGCGCGAGCATGCCGGTCTGGTCGACGCCCTGCCCCAGCCGGACGATCTCCATCCGCCGCGAGACGTCGCGCAGCGGCGCCGCGTCCCCGGCCGACGCCTCGGGCAGATCGGCGATCAGCAGTCGGATCGAGTTGGTCCCGCAGTCGATGGCTGCCACACGCGCACTCACGGCGCCCACCCTACGGCAGCCCGCCCGCGCTCAGAGGCGCAGCAGCATGCGGGTGTTGCCCAAGGTGTTGGGCTTGACCCGTTCCAGGTCCAGGAACTCCGCGACACCCTCGTCGTACGAGCGCAGGAGCTGCTCGTACACCGGCTGCGGCACGGGTGCGCCGTCGATCTCCCGGAAGCCGAACGAGCCGAAGAAGCCGGTCTCGAACGTGAGCACGAAGATCCGGGCGACGCCCAGCTCCCGTGCCGCGTCGATCAGCCCGCCGACGATCCGGTGCCCGATCCGGTGGCCCCGGCAGGACGGGTCGACCGCCACCGTCCGGATCTCGGCCAGGTCCTCCCACATGACGTGCAGCGCGCCGCAGCCGACCACAGTGCCGTCAGGCGTCACCGCGACCCGGAACTCCTGCACGTCCTCGTACAGCGTCACAGTCGCCTTGCTGAGCAGCCGCCGGTCGTCGGTGTAGGTGTCCACCAGCCGACGGATACCGCGCACATCGGTGGTGCGGGCCCGCCGCACAGTGATCTCGTCGGCGCTCATCTCACTCCGCCGGCGGCACGTCCACGCAGGGGCCGGCCGCCCACCACTTCTCCACGAGCGCCAGCGTCTCGTCACCGAACGGGTTGACCCCCGGCCCGGCCGCGAGCGCGTGCCCCAGGTGCACGTGCAGGCACTTCACCCGCCCCGGCATGCCGCCGGCCGAGATGCCGGCGATCTCCGGCACCTCACCGATCGCCTCCCGGCGCGTCAGGTAGTCCTCGTGCGCCGCCCGGTACCGCGCCGCCAGCTCCGGATCCTCGGCGAGCCGCTCGGCCATCTCCTTCATCAACCCCGCCGACTCCAGCCGGCTGCACGCCGCGGTGGCACGCGGGCAGGTCAGGTAGAACAGCGTCGGGAACGGCGTGCCGTCGGCCAGCCGGGGTGTCGTCTCCACCACATCGGGCAGACCGCACGGACACCTGTGGGCCACCGCGCGGGTGCCGCGCGGCGGGCGTCCGAGCTGCGCGGCCACCGCGGCCAGGTCGGCCTCGGTGGCCGGCTGGCGTTCCGGCGGGGGTACGGAGTCCGCCGCCGGCTCCTGCGGTGGTACGACGCTCAAGGTTGTGCCTCTCGAATCAAAGCTCACTTGTCCTGGCGGTCGGCGTTGGCCGCCTGCACGCTCGACCACAGGGTGTCGTACCAGGGCGCGGGCGGCTTCGGCGCCCCCGGCTTCGCGCCCTTGCCGGCGTCCTTCGCGGCGCCCTCCGGGTCGGAGAGCACCACGAGCAGCGTCTCGCCCGGCTTGCCCATGAAGAACCGCTCCCGGGCCTGCGTCTTGATGTACTCCGAGTCCTGCCACTTGGCCGCCTCGGCGGTGAGCCGCTCGATCTCGGCCCGCTGGGCGGCCTGCGCGGCTTCCATCCGCTCGATGTCGGCCTGCTGGTCCAGGTAGACGCGGACCGGATAGGTGTACGCCAGGGCGAGCGCGATCAGCACCGCGAACAGCACTGTCGCGCGCCCGGTGAAGCGCCGGGGTTGGGGTGCGGTGAGCCGCTTGACCGGGCCACCGGCGGCGGTACGCCGGGCCGCGGCGGGGCGGCTCGCGGAGCGTACGCCGTCGGTGGCACGGGACGCGCCGGGTGACCGGCCGGCGGCGCGCGCCTCCGCGCGGACGCCGTTGTCGCGTGCCGTGGACCGGACCCGGGCACCGCCCGTCCGGCCGGGCTGACCCGGCCGACGGGCGGGCCGCTGGCCACCCGGTGTGCGGCGCTGCTGCATCGTCACACCCCTCCCCCGGAGCGCTCGCTCAGGCCGAACGGTAGCGCGGGAAGGCGCCGGCACCGGCGTACCGCGCCGCGTCGGCCAGCTCCTCCTCGATCCGCAGGAGCTGGTTGTACTTGGCGACCCGGTCCGAGCGGGCCGGCGCGCCGGTCTTGATCTGCCCGCAGCCGGTGGCGACGGCCAGGTCGGCGATGGTGGTGTCCTCGGTCTCGCCGGAACGGTGGCTCATCATGCACTTGAAGCCGGCCCGGTGGGCCAGGTCGACGGCGTCGAGCGTCTCGGTGAGCGAGCCGATCTGGTTGACCTTCACCAGCACCGCGTTCGCGGCCTGCTCGGCGATGCCCCGGGCGATGCGCTGCGGGTTGGTCACGAACAGGTCGTCGCCGACGATCTGGATGCGGTCGCCGAGCGCGGCGGTGAGCGTGGCCCAGCCGCTCCAGTCGTCCTCGGCCAGCGGGTCCTCGATCGACACGATCGGGTAGTCGCCGGCGAGCTTGGTGTAGTAGTTGCTCATCTCCTCGGCGCTCTTGGCGCTGCCCTCGAACGTGTAGGTGCCGTTGTCGAAGAACTCGGTGGCGGCCACGTCGAGCGCGAAGACGATGTCGGTGCCGAGCCGGTAGCCGGCCTTCTCCACGGCCTCGGCGATCAGGTCCAGCGCGGCGGCGTTGGTGGGCAGGTTCGGGGCGAAGCCGCCCTCGTCGCCCAGGCCGGTCGACAGGTTCTTCTTCTTCAGCACCGACTTCAGCGCGTGGTAGACCTCGGCGCCCGAGCGCAGCGCGTCCCGGAACGTCGGCGCGCCGATCGGCGCGATCATGAACTCCTGGATGTCGACGTTCGAGTCGGCGTGCGCGCCACCGTTGAGGATGTTCATCATCGGCACCGGGAGCAGGTGCGCGTTCGGGCCGCCCAGGTAGCGGAACAGGCTCAGCTCGGCGCTGCCGGCGGCGGCCTTCGCCACGGCCAGGGAGACGCCGAGGATGGCGTTCGCCCCCAGCTCGCCCTTGTTGTCCGAGCCGTCGATGTCGATCATCTTCTGGTCGATCAGCCGCTGCTCGCTGGCCTCGTAGCCGATGAGCTGGTCGACGATGCGGTCCTCGATGTTCGCGACCGCCTTCTCGACACCCTTGCCCAGGTAGCGATCCTTGTCACCGTCGCGCAGCTCGACCGCCTCGAAGGCGCCGGTGGAGGCGCCGGACGGCACCGCGGCGCGGGCGATCGTGCCGTCGTCGAGCCCGACCTCGACCTCGACCGTCGGGTTGCCCCGCGAGTCCAGGATCTCCCGGGCGACGATTCCCTCGATGGTTGCCACTGAGTCGCTCCTCGTTTGTGTGGTTCCGGTCCGTATGGGCCGCGACGGTGCGGCTGAGGCAGGTGTTGAACGCAGCGTATCGGTCCCCGCCCTGCCGCACCCCGCTCGGGGCGGCCCCCGAGGCGCCTGCTGAGACGGACATTCCCGGATTACCGGTCGTCAACCGGCAACCGGTTTGCGAGACGTTGCGTCGATCGACAAGGCTGGGCATCATGCCTGCCGCCTCGACGACTCTCCGCGTGCTCGCCGCCTCGGTCATCGCGTCGCTCTCGGTCACCGGCTGTCAGGCCCTGGACGACGCGAACGTCGCGCTCGGTCGCGCCGACCTGGTCAACGACCTCGCCGCGCGGATGGACCGGGCGCTGGAGCAGACCTGGGCCGCCGACTACCAGATCGACGGCGGCCGGACCGCCTCGATCGCGCAGACCAAGAAGCCGCTGCGCTCCACGTACACCTGGCCCGGCGGCAAGATCACGGTGACCCAGGAGTCGGTGACCCGGTGCGCCAGCACCGCCGCCCGTACCTCCTGCACCGTCTCGCCGCCAGTGCTCACCGCCGGGAAGCCGTCGGTGATCGTCTACGACGAGGCGCGCAAGCAGGGCCTGGTCACGCCGCCCGCGGTGATCCGGCTGCTCACCGACGCGGCGCTCGCGCCGGACGCGGTCATCGAGCAGAGCGACACCACGCTCGCCGGCCGCCACGCCACCTGCGTCGACGTCACCCACGACGGGGAACGCTTCACCGCCTGCGTGACGACCGAGGGCGTGCTGGGCAGCTTCTCCGGCACGCTCGACGGCAAGCCCGCCGAGGTGACGCTGAGCCGCTACACCGAGAGCGTCGAGGCGGCCGCGTTCGCGGTTCCGGCCGGCGCCGGCGTGGTGGACCGCCGCCCGTCCACGTCATGACCACGGGGTTCCTGCCTGCTGCCGATCACGGGAGGCCGCCGCACCCGGACGACCTGGCGCTGCCGGTGTCCGGGCGGAAGCTGCTGACCGGCCCGGACGAGCAGCCGCTGCGGATCGACGCGCTACCCGGCGACCTCGCCTGGATCCCGGTCGGCACGCTCGACGGCGTCCCGGCGTGGGCGGCCGAGGTGACCGATCCGGAGTCGCTTCCCGGCCGGTGGCGCGGCTGGCGCGGCCTCGCCGCCGAGCTGCCCGCACCCCGCGCGGACCTCGCCGGGCGGGCGCTCGCCGTGGTCACCTGGCGGCGTACCCACAGGTGGTGCGGGGCGTGCCGGGCCGAGCTGGCCGACGTGCCGGGCGAGACCGCGCGGCGCTGCCCGGACTGCGGGCTCACCTCGTTCCTGCCCCTGTCCGTCGCGGTGCTGACCGCGATCACCCGCCCCGGACCGGCGGGTGGCGTAGACGAACTGCTGCTGGTCCGGCACGCGCAGGGGCCGACGCAGCTGTGGGCGCTCGTCGCCGGGTTCGTCGAGGCGGGCGAATCGCTGGAGGCGGCGGTGCACCGCGAGGTCGCCGAGGAGGTCGGCCTGACGCTGCGGCGACCGGTGTACGTGGACAGCCAACCCTGGGCGCTGTCCGGGCCGGGCACGCTGCTCGCCGGTTTCACCGCCGAGGTGACCGACCCGGCCGCCGAACCCGTCGTCGACGGCATCGAGCTGACCGGGGCGCGCTGGTTCCCGGTGGATGCGCTGCCCGCCGAGCTGCCGCCCGCGTACTCCCTGTCGCGCTGGCTGATCGACGCGGTCGCCGCCCGGCGGTGACCGCAGGCCGGGCCGCCGCCCGGCGGTGAGCCTCACACCCCCAGCAGCGTGCGCAGATGGCGCGGCGGCGGGCAGTCGTGCGCCAGCATGGCGTCGTGCCAGTCGCGCACCGTCACGCCGTCCGGCCGGGCGGCGGCGATGTCGGCCATCTCGCTGTACCCGACGAAGTACGTGGAGAGCTGCGTCGAGGTGAGCAGCGCCCGCCGCCACTTGCCGGCCGCCTCGCCCTCCTCCTGGAAACCGCGCCCGGTCATCAGCGCCATCGCCTCGGACTCGGGCAGGTCGTCGCAGTGCACGAGCTGGTCCAGCAGCGCGTTGATGGTCATCCGGAGCTGCATCTTGAGCTGCTGCAACCGCACCGGCAGACCGCCGAAGCCGAGCCCGGCCATCAGCTCCTCCGCGTAGACCGCCCAGCCCTCGACGAACACACCCGACTCGGTGAGCGCGCGTACCCGGGTCGGGCCGTCGTACCGGCGGGCGTGCGCGAGCTGGAGGAAGTGACCGGGCATCGCCTCGTGCACGGTCAGGTTGCGGATCATGTGGTCGTTGTACTCGCGGTAGAACGACTCGACCCGCTGCGCCGGCCAGTCCGCAGGGGTGGGCGAGATGCAGTAGAACGTCGGTACGTCGGCCGTCTCCAGCGGGCCCGGCGAGTCGCAGTAGGCCACCGCCACGCCGCGCGCGAACTCCGGCATCTCCTGAATGACGCACGGATCGGTGACCATGCTGACCAGGTCGTGGTGGCGGACGAAGTCACTCGCCTCGTCCAGCGTGACCGAGGCGAGGTCGACGATCGTGGCGTCGTCCGGGTGCTCGGCGGCGAGCAGGTCCAGCGCCCGGCGTACCGTCTCGTCGTCGGCCGGACCACCGACCAGCTCGACCGACGCCGCGCGGATCTCCTCGGTGACCCGGTCGAGGTTGGCCCAGGCGCGGCGCTGCACCTCGGCGGCGCTCAGCTCGGTGTCGAGCGTGTGCCACAGCCGCGCCTCCCACCGCCGCCGGCCCAGCCGCGGGTCACGCCCCGGGCCGGCGTCCGCGGCCAGGCCCTGCCGCAGCCAGGCCACGAACTCCTCCAGCGCAGCGATCGCGTCGGTGGCCGCCGGACCGACCCGGTCGCGCATCGCCGGCGCCTCGGCCAGCAGGCCGGGCACCTCGTCGCGGATCAGCGCCGCCGTACCGGCGAACTGCCCGACCGCCGTCTCCGCGTGGACCCGCGGCATGTCCCGCAGCGTCGCGCGCGCCGTCGACAGCGCATCGGGTACGGCCGACAGACGCCCGGCGAGACTGGTCAGGCGCTCCTCGGCCGGGGCGAAGGGACGGGCCAGCAGGGCGTGCAGCAGCGGCCCCGGATTGTGGCGCAGCGGATCCCACTCGTGGCCGCGGATCTCGGTGGCCTCGAACAGTCCCCGGTCGACGAGGCTGGTGAGCAGCGCGTGGTCGACGCTCTCCGCCGGGTCGAGCGCGTCCGGGTCGATCTCGGCGAGCGCGTCGGCCGCGTCCTTGAGCATCGCCTGGTCGGCGGCGAGGGCGTCGGCGGAGAGATCGGGCAGCCGGTCGTCGGAGCGGTGATCCCCGACGGAGGTGGCCAGCCCGGGCCGGCTCTCCAGCAACGCCTCCACGATCCGCTCCGCCAGCGGCACGAACGCTTCCATCCCCCGACCCTACCGACCCTCCCGCCCACTCCCCCGCCTCGCCGCCCCCCGTTGATCAAGGAGTTGATGTCCCCGCCCGAGCCCGCCCCCGACCCAAACCCCTTGATCGCCGCCGGAGTCCCCTGGAAGGCCGACGTCTGCCGGCGTGCCGGTTGGTCGGCCGCGAGCGCGCGTCGTCCGGGGGCGGGCGTAGATCTTGGACGGAAACGGCCCCTATAGGGGCACTTTCGTACCAAGATCTACGGCGATCCCGGGATACAGACGGCGAATCTCGACTGCTGGGAGGGGCACGGCTGGGCGGGGCTGGGCGGGGCTGGCGAGGTCCGGCCGGGCAGTCCGGCTCGGCAGTCCGGCTCGGCGACCCTGCACTCTGCGCCCGGGCAGATGGGGCATGTGCGGCACCGATCGGGCCGAAAGTGCAAGATCGCGGGGAGCGGGGCGGGGGCAGGGTGGGGCGCGGGGGCGGGGCGGGGGAGGCTGGGTCAGGTGGGGTGGTTCGGGGTGGGGCGTTCGGCGGCTCGGACTGCTTCGGCGTACGCCAAGGTGGCCCGCCGCAGGGCGGCCTCGGGATCGATGCCGGCATGACGGGCCGCGGCGACCGTGGCCAGCAGGCTCGCGCCGAGCCGGGCCTCCGGGTCCACCTGCGACTCGGCCAGCGGGGGCGGTACGGCGAGGCCGACCCGACCGGCCCGGTCCAGGATCTTCGCGGCCAGCGACAGCGCGGGCTGGCTCAGCGCGATGCCGTCCAGCACCGACTCACGGGTCTTCTCGGCCCGCTTGATCCGTTCCCAGTTCGCCTCGATCTCCTCGATCGAACCGGCCGGCTCACCGGAGAACACGTGCGGGTTGCGCCGCACCATCTTGTCGACCAGGGTGCCCGCGACGTCGTCGACGGTCCAGCTCTCGCCCTCCGGCAGGTTCTCCGCCAGCCGGGCGTGCAGCAGCACCTGGAGCAGCACGTCGCCCAGTTCCTCGCGAAGCGCGTCGGTGTCGTCGGCGCTGATCGCGTCGTACGCCTCGTAGCACTCCTCCAGCAGGAAACCCGCGAGGCTGCGGTGGGTCTGCGCCCGCTTCCACGGGTCGCCGCCCGGGGAGGCCAGCCGGTCCATCACCTCGACCGCGTCGAGCAGCCGGGCACCGGGCGGATCCCACGAGCCGTACATCAGCTCCAGCTCGGCCAGCCCGGGCTCGCGCGCAAGCCGCAGCCCAAGCTCACGGGCCAGCGTCTCGTCGCCGGCCGGGCCGGCCAGCCACACCGCCCCGCCGTGCGCGGCGGCGGCGTCGAGCAGCGCCTGGGTCGCACCCTCGGTCACCACGCTCACCTCGGCGCCGGCCGTCCGGACCGCGCGGGTCAGCTCGCTCTCCGCACCGGCGAGGACCGGCGCGGAGCGTACGGCGTCCCAGGCGGCCGAGGTCAGCAGGCCGGCGGGCAGCCGGGGTGAGGTGACGAGCAGGACGATCCGCGCGGTCATGCGGCTCCGGGAGCCGGGGAGCCGGAGGCCGGTGCCTCGGGCGTGGAGATGTCGGTGACCGGGCCGTCCTTGTCGACGTACGGCAGGGAGTAGAAGACGAACGACTGGCCGGTGTTGACGAGCGACGGCACGCCGGTCACGCCGAACCGGGGGTTGACGCGGACATCCGACTTGTCGGCCTGCTCCTGCAACGCGCTGCTGAGCGCGGTGGCGGTACGGACGAAGCCGGCCTCGCCGAACGCCTGCCGGACCTGGTCGACGCTCAGGCCCGGCTGGATCGCCCCGGTCTTCTCGAGGGCGTGGTAGACGGCCATCAGGGACTCGTCGCTGAGGTCGGCCGGGGGCAGGCTCTGCTGGAGCGTGCCGGAGAGGTCGACCCACTCGCCCCACAGCTTCGTGTACTCGGTGGTCGCCGGCATGCGGAGCGCCTGCTGGATCTGCTCCGGGGAGATCTGGTCGGTGACCTGGAGGCCCTTCTCGGCCGCCACACGCTTACCCAGGTCGATCGCGACCAGCAGGTTCAGCACGTCCTGCCGGGTCACCGGGGACCGCAGCTCCGCCGGCGACGGCGTCTGCGGGGCCTGGCTACGGACGGCGTCCGCGTACTGCCGCTGCGCGTCCTCGTAGATCGCGTCGACCCGGTCGACGGAGTACCGGGTGTCGCCGACGTACGCGGCGACGTCCGGGGCGGAGCGGCCACAGGCGGCGAGGGAGAGCGCGGCGAGGGCCGCGACGCTGACAGCGACGAGGGAACGGCGAGCACGCATGAGGGTCACTCTCTCACGCCCCGTACCGGCCTGTGACTCCGCCCACCTCATCGCGCACCCGCCCCGGACCTGGCAACACCGGCCAGCTCCTCGGGCTTGCCGAGCACGTCGGCCAGGAGCTGCCCGCACCACTCCAGCAGCGCCTGGTCGCGCAACGGCTCGCCGCCGATCCGCCGGGTGCTCGGCCGGGGCACACTGACCTGGTCGAGCGCCTGCTTGTAGACCGAGTCCGGGTGGTAGCGCTTGAGCCGCATCTGCTTCGAGTCGGGCAGCGGCAGCGGACCGAACCGGATGTGCTTGCCCTGCATCGACACGTCGGTGAGCCCGTAGCGGCGGGCCAGCAGCCGGAACCGCGCCACCGCGACCAGGTTCTGCACCGGCGCGGGCGGCTCGCCGTACCGGTCGGTCATCTCGGCGACCACCTCGCGCAGGCGCTCCTCGTCACGGGCCTCGGCGAGCTTGCGGTACATCTCCAGGCGCAGCCGCTCCACCGCCACGTAGTCGTGCGGCAGGTGCGCGTCGATCGGCAGGTCGACCTTGACCTCCGTCTCCTCCTCGATGCTCTCGCCCTTGAAGGCGGACACCGCCTCGCCGACCATCCGCACGTACAGGTCGAAGCCGACGCCCTCGATGTGGCCGGACTGCTCGCCGCCGAGCAGGTTGCCGGCACCGCGGATCTCCAGATCCTTCATCGCCACGTACATGCCGGCGCCGAGTTCGGTGTGCTGGGCGATGGTCGCCAGCCGCTCGTGCGCGTTCTCGGTGAGCGGCTTCTCCGGCGGGTAGAGGAAGTACGCGTACGCCCGCTCCCGGCCCCGGCCTACCCGGCCGCGGATCTGGTGCAGCTGGGCCAGGCCGAGCAGGTCGGCCCGCTCCACGATGAGCGTGTTGGCGTTCGGGATGTCGATGCCGGACTCGACGATGGTGGTGCAGACCAGGACGTCGAACTCCTTCTCCCAGAAGCCGACCATCACCTTCTCCAGCGCCTCCTCGCCCATCTGGCCGTGCGCCACCGCGACCCGTGCCTCCGGGACCAGTTCCCGCAGCTTGCGTGCCGTCTTCTCGATCGACTCGACCCGGTTGTGCAGGTAGAAGACCTGACCGTCGCGCAGCAGCTCACGGTGGATGGAGGCGGCCACCTGCCGGTCGTCGTACGCCCCGACGAACGTGAGCACCGGGTGCCGCTCCTCCGGCGGGGTGGCGATGGTGGACATCTCCCGGATGCCGGTGATCGCCATCTCCAGCGTCCGCGGGATCGGGGTGGCCGACATGGCGAGCACGTCGACGGATGCGCGCAGCGTCTTCAGGTGCTCCTTGTGCTCGACGCCGAACCGCTGCTCCTCGTCGATGATGACCAGCCCGAGCTGCTTGAACCGGGTGGATGCCTGGAGCAGCCGGTGGGTGCCGATGACGATGTCGACGGTGCCGGCGGCGACCATCTCCAGCGTCTGCTCGGTCTCCTTCGGCGTCTGGAACCGGGACAGCTGCCGGATCGACACCGGGAACTGGCTCATCCGCTCGGCGAACGTGTTGTAGTGCTGCTGCACCAGCAGCGTGGTCGGCACCAGCACGGCCACCTGCTTGCCGTCCTGCACCGCCTTGAACGCCGCCCGTACCGCGATCTCGGTCTTGCCGTAGCCGACGTCGCCGCAGATCAGCCGGTCCATCGGGACGGTCTGTTCCATGTCCCGCTTGACCTCCTCGATGGCGGCCAGCTGGTCGGGCGTCTCCTGCCAGGGGAACGCGTCCTCCAGCTCGCGCTGCCACGGGGTGTCGGGTCCGAAGTTGTGCCCCTTGGACGCCTTGCGCGCCGCGTAGAGCTGGATGAGCTGCGCGGCGATCTCGCGGACCGCCTTGCGGGCCCGGGCCTTGGACTTCTGCCAGTCCGAGCCGCCCATCTTGTGCAGCGTGGGCTGCTCGCCGCCGACGTAGCGGGAGAGCTGGTCGAGCTGGTCGGTGGGGACGAAGAGGCGGTCGCCGGGCTGACCGCGCTTGCTCGGCGCGTACTCGATGACCAGGTATTCGCGGCTGGCGCCGTTCACCGTGCGCTGCACCAGCTCGACGTACCGGCCGATGCCGTGCTGCTCGTGCACGACGTAGTCGCCGGCCTTCAGCTCCAGCGGGTCGATGGTGTTGCGCCGCCGGCTGGGCATCTTGCGCATGTCGCGGGTGGAGGTGCCCCGCCCGCCGGTGACGTCGTTGCCGGTGAGCAGCACGAACTTCGACGCCTCGTCGACGAACCCGGCGGTCAGGCAGCCGCACGACACGAGCAGCTCGCCCGGCGCGGGCGCGGTGGGCACCTCCTCGGTGAGCCGGGCGCCGAGACCGGCGTCGCGCAGCACCTCGACGGCCCGCTGGGCGGGGCCGTGCCCCTCGAAGACGAGCGCGATCGACCAGCCCTCGCCGGCCCAGCGCTTCAGGTCCTCGACCACCCGGGCGGTCTCGCCGTGGTAGAGCGGAGCCGGCTGGGCGGCCAGGCTCACCGCGATGGCGTCGTCGGGGGTGACGTCGACAGCGGCCGGCTCGTCCTCCCAGGGCTGCCGGGCCGGTGCCGCGTCCGTCTCGACCAGGCCGAACGGCGCGAGCGTCCACCAGGGCTGGCGCAGGGCGCGGGCTGCCGTGCGTACCTCGGCCAGGGTCTTGAAGGCGGCGGCGCCGAGGTCGACCGGGGCCTGGCCGCCGACGGCGGCCGCGGCCCAGCTGGCCTGGAGGAACTCCTCCGAGGTACGGACCAGGTCGTGCGCGCGGGTGCGGATGCGCTCGGGGTCGCAGAGGAGTACGTGGGTGCCGGCCGGCATGCAGTCGACGAGCAGTTCCAGCGCGTCGGCGCCGATCAGCGCGGGGGCGAGTGACTCCATGCCCTCGACCGGGATGCCCTCGGCCAGCTTGTCCAGGATCTCGGCCAGCTCGGGGTGCTCGGCGGCGAGCGCGGCGGCCCGCTCCCGCACCGCCGGGGTCAGCAGCAGTTCCCGGCACGGCGGTGCCCAGAGCTGCGCGACGCCCTCGATGGTGCGCTGGTCGGCGACCGCGAAGGTGCGGATCTCCTCCACCTCGTCGCCCCAGAACTCGACCCGGGACGGGTGCTCGTCGGTGGGCGGGAAGACGTCCAGGATGCCGCCGCGGACGGCGAACTCGCCGCGCTTGGTGACCAGGTCGACCCGGGCGTACGCCATGTCGGTGAGCCGGCGGGCCACCTCCTCCAGGTCGGCCTCGTCCCCGGCGGCGAGCTGCACCGGCTCCAGGTCGCCGAGGCCCTTGAGCTGCGGCTGGAGCAGCGACCGGACCGGCGCGACGACGACCCGCAGCGGCCCGGTGCGGCCGTGCGCGTCGGCGGCGTCCGGGTGGGCCAGGCGGCGCAGCACGGCGAGGCGCCGTCCGACCGTGTCGGATCGGGGCGACAGGCGCTCGTGCGGCAGCGTCTCCCAGGACGGGAAGACCGCCACCTGCTCCGGCGGGAGCAGGCTGCCCAGCGCGGAGGCCAGGTCGTCGGCCTCCCGGGTGGTGGCGGTGACCGCGAGTACGGGGCGGCCCGCGCCGCCGGCCGGCTCGTCGGCGGCGACCGCCGCCACCGCGAACGGGCGCAGCGCGGCCGGGGCGGTCAGGTCGAGCCCGTCGACCTGCGCGGCACCGGAGCGCGCCAGGTCACGCGCCCGGGCCAGCCCCGGGTCGGCCAGGGCGGCGGAGAAGAGTCCGGTGAGCATCAGTGATCACTTCCAGCGGCTCGACACACGACGACGACCCCGCGTCCAGCCGGACGGGGGGTGCACCGTTCGAGCCTATCCCCCTCCACCGACGAACCGGGCCCGCCCGATGTTGGATCTTGACCGGCGGCGACCGGGCGTGGTGCGGTGGGTGGATGGTCGAGTATCGGACGGTCTTCGACGCCGAGGTGCTTTTCTCCAACGGTGGCGGTCTGCGCACCGACGGGTTCCGGCTGGACGTGCCGCACCCCGACGTCACCGACGACGAGGTGGCCGCGCTGCTGGTCCGGCACCTGGGGCTGCTCATGGTCGGTGAGGTACGGATCACCGACCGGACCGTCGTCGAGGAGCCGCACAAGGGCGGGCGGGGCCTCGATGTACCGGCCTCCGGTGGGCGGAGGCTCGTCGAACTGAGTCACGTGGTCACCGACGGCATGGTCACGCTGCCCGGCTGGCCCGGACCGGCGATCACCGACTGGCTGACCCGGGAGGAGTCCCGGAATCGGTACGCGCCCGGTGTCGAGTTCCACGTCGCGCGGATCGACATGATCGCCAACACCGGCACGTACGTGGACACGCCGTCGCACCGCTTCGCCGACGGCCCGGACCTGACCGGGGTGCCGCTGGACCGTCTCGCCGACCTGCCCGGCCTGGTGGTACGCGTGCCGGCCGGTACGCGGGCGGTGGACCGGCTGATGCTCGCCCCGTACGACGTGGCCGGGTGCGCGGTGCTGCTGCACACCGGCTGGGACGCGCACTTCGGCACCGACGCGTACGCCGCTCCGGAGGCGCCCTACCTGACCGGTGACGGCGCGCAGTGGCTGGCCGAGGCGGGCGCGGCGCTGGTCGGCATCGACTCGATCAACATCGACGACATGACGGCGGCGGCAGCGGGTCAGCGCCCGGCGCACACCGGTCTGCTGGCCGCCGGCATCCCGATCGTGGAGCACCTGACCGATCTTTCCGAGTTGCCGCCGACCGGCTTCCGGTTCACCGCCGCCCCGCCACGGGTAGCAGGCATGGGCACGTTCCCGGTCCGCGCCTTCGCGATCGTCGGCGCCTGACCCGCACCGCCGCGCCCTTCAGTAGCGCACGGCGATGCGGCGCTCCACCGCGTCCACGCGGATCTCGCCGCCGTACGGGATGATCACCTGCGGATCGGTGTGACCCAGGTCGACGTCGAAGACCACCACCGGGTCGCCCGCGTAGGGGGCGAGCGCCGACAGGATCGCCGCCCGCTGCTCCTCACCCCAGGCCAGCCGCTCCGCGACCGAGTGCGGCCGGTCGAAGTCCCACGCCTTGGGGCGGCCGACCACGATCGCCGGGACGGCGGCCAGCAGACCCCGCTCGCCCATGTTGCGCACGATCCGGAAGACCTCCTGCGCGGGCGGCAGCTCGTTCGACGTCTCCAGCACCAGCACCGACCCGGCCAGCTCGGCGGCCGTGGGCACCCGGTCGGTCGCCATCAGCCAGTGCACGATCTCCAGGCAGCCGCCCCACGTGCGGCCCTGCACCACCTCGGCCGGGCCGTGCCAGCGCCAGCCCTCGGACGGATACATCGGCGGCTCCTCGGCCAGCGTGGCCGGGTCGCGCCAGTCGCACGGCTCGTCGCCCCACTCGGACGCTGCGGTCAGCTCGTACCAGCCGGTGGTGAACAGCGCGGCGCGCAGCGAGTCGAGCGTGGACGGGTGCGGCTTCCCGGAGCGCCCGAGGTGCACCAGCACCGAGCCGCCGTGGTAGCCGACGACGCCCAGCCGGTACAGGTGGTTGAGCACGTTCGTGTTGTCCGAGTAGCCGAAGTACGGCTTCGGGTTGGCCCGCAGCACCTCGTCGTCCAGGTACGGGGTGACGGTGATCAGGTCGTCCCCGCCGACCGTGGCCAGCACGGCGGTGATCGTCGGGTCGGCGAACGCGGCGGTCAGGTCACGCGCCCGGTCGCGCGGGTCGGCGCCCATGACGCGGGTGGTCGGATACTCCACCGGTTCCAGCCCCAGCTCGTCGCGGAGCCGGCGTAGCCCCAGCTCGTACACGTGGGGGAAGAGACCCGGCAGGCCGGCGGAGGGTGAGACGACCGCGACCCGGTCGCCGGGCTGCGGTTTGGCGGGATAGACAGGCACCGTCATGGCCCGACGCTACCGGCCCGGGCCACCGGTTTTCACCAGGCGAAACCCCACGAGCCGGGCATATGACCGCAATAGGCTGAGGCCGTGGACGACGAGCCGGAGCTGCGTACCCGGGACTGGCTGCCCCGCACGGCGGCGCTGATCCTCGGCACCCTCGCGCTGGCGAGCGCGTTCATCGCCGCCTACGTCGGCGCGCTGCACAAGCCGGACCCGCGTGACGTGCCGGTCGCCGTGGTCACGAGCGACCAGCAGGCCCAGGCCGTGATGTCCGCCGTCCGCGCCCGCACCGACACGATCAAACCCGTCGGGTACGACAGCCGCGGCGCCGCCCAGGACGGACTCACCGACAGATCGGTGTACGCGGTGCTCAGCTCCGCCCCGGGCGGCGGCCTGACGCTCGCCACCGCCAGCGCGGGAGCGCCCGCCGCCACCGAACTCGTCACCGAGGTGTTCACCGAGGCAGCCCGGCAGGCCGGGGTGCCACTGGAGGTCACCGACGACGTGCCGGTCTCCGCCGACGACCCGCGCGGCCTGGTCCCGTTCTACCTGGCCGTCGGCGTGGTGCTCGGCGGCTACCTGGCGTCCACGGCGCTCGGCATCTCGCTCGGCACCAGCCCGCGCGACCTGCGCCGGGCCGGGCTGCGGATCGCCACGCTGGCGGTGCACGCCATCCTGCTCGGCGTCATCGGGGCGATCCTGGTCGGACCGGTGCTCGGCGTGTTCCCCGATCAGGTGGCGACGGTGGCGGTGGTCGGGGCGCTCGCCGCGTTCGCGGCCGGGATGGTCGCCGCCGCCGTCCAGGGCTGGCTCGGGCTGCTCGGCACCGGCATCGTGATCCTGCTGCTCGTGGTGCTCGGCAACCCCGGTTCCGGCGGCATCTACGCGCCCGAGTTCCTGCCGCCGTTCCTGCGCGGCATGCACCGCTGGAACGTGCCAGGCCTCGCCACCGACCTGTTCAAGTCGGCCATCTACTTCGACTGGCGTGGCGGCGGATGGGCACTGACCGGGCTGCTGGTCTGGGTGGTCGCCGGCCTGGCCGGGCTGCTCACCGCGACCCTGTTCCGGGCGCGCCGCGGACCGAAGGCGGGACGGCACGCCGTCGAGCGGAGCTGACCGGCGGGCCGTCCCAGAGTGCAGATCATCACGCCGTCCCCCTCCTGTCCCCCGGGGCCGCGCGGATACCATCCAGAGGAGTCGGACAGCGCTGTCCTTCGTCCTCGCGTAAGGAGCGCAACCGTGACCGACCAGCACGACCACGACGGCCCCGACGCCGCTCTCCGGGCCGACATCCGCCGCCTCGGCACGCTGCTCGGGCAGACCCTCGCCCGGCAGGAGGGCCGCCCGCTGCTCGACCTGGTCGAGGAGATCCGCGCCCAGGTCCGCTCCGACGCGCCGGCCGCCGCCCAGCGCCTCGCCGGGCTCGACGTCACCACCGGCACGAAGCTGGCCCGTGCCTTCTCCACCTACTTCCACCTGGCGAACATCACCGAGCAGGTACACCGCGCCCGGGACCTGCGCCGCCGCCGCGCCACCCACGGCGGCTGGCTGGACCAGGCGGCCAAGATGATCGCCGAGCGGGGCGTACCGGCCGAGGAGATCGCCGCCGCGGCCCGCCGGCTGGCCGTACGCCCGGTCTTCACCGCCCACCCCACCGAGGCGGCCCGCCGGTCCATCCTGTCCAAGCTGCGCGCCGTGGCCGACGAGCTGGACACCGAGACCGCGAACGCGATCCTGTACGGCGCCAGCGACGAGGGCCCGGCGAACCGCCGCCTGGCCGAACTGCTCGACCTCATGTGGCAGACCGACGAGCTGCGGCTCGACCGGCCTGATCCGACAGACGAGGCGCGCAACGCGATCTACTACCTGCGCGACCTGTACGCCGAGGCCGCGCCGCAGGTCCTCGACGACCTCGCCGACACGCTGCGCACGCTCGGCGTGGAGACGTCGCCGACGTCCCGCCCGCTGAGCTTCGGCACCTGGATCGGCGGCGACCGCGACGGCAACCCGTTCGTCACGCCGGTGGTCACCCGCGAGGTGCTGCGCATCCAGCACGAACACGGCATCGCCGCCACCGAGAAGGCGATGGACGAGCTGATCACCGAGGTCAGTGTCTCCCGGCGGCTGCGCGCGGTGTCGCTCGACCTGTCCGCCAGCCTCGCCAAGGATCTGGACGCGCTACCCGAGGTAGCGCCCCGGTTCCGCCGGGTCAACGCGGAGGAGCCGTACCGGCTCAAGGCGCGGTGCGTGAAGGCGAAGCTCGCCAACACCCGGGAACGGCTGCGCGCCGACACCCCGCACGTGCCGGGGCGCGACTACCGGGGCTCGTCCGAGCTGATCGCCGACCTGGAACTGCTGCGCGCGTCGCTGGCCCGCAACTCCGGCCAGCTCACCGCCGTCGGGCGGCTGGCCTCGGCCATCCGTACGGTGTCCGCGTTCGGCCTGCACCTGGCCACCATGGACATCCGGGAGCACGCGGAGAAGCACCACGAGGTGCTGGCCCAGCTCTACGAGGCGGTCGGCGAGGTCTCCGACTACCCGGCGCTGTCCCGGCTGGAGCGCACCAAGCTGCTCGCCGACGAGCTGACCGGCCGCCGGCCGCTCTCCACCCAGGACAGCCCGCTCACCGAGTCGGCCCGCAAGACGTTCGACGTGTTCGCGGCGATCCGCGAGGCGCAGGACCGGTTCGGCCCCGAGGTGATCGAGTCGTACATCATCTCGATGACGCTCGGCGTGGACGACGTGCTGGCCGCCGTGGTGCTGGCCCGCGAGGCCGGCCTGGTGGACGTGCACTCCGGGCGGGCCCGCATCGGCATCGTGCCGCTGCTGGAGACCCCGGCGGAGCTGAACGCCGGTGGAGAGCTGCTGGACGAGCTGCTGTCGCTGCCCGCGTACCGGGCGCTCGTGGCGGCCCGGGGCGACGTGCAGGAGGTGATGCTCGGCTACTCCGACTCCAACAAGGAGGCCGGCATCACCACCAGCCAGTGGTCCATCCACCGGGCGCAGCGCGCGCTGCGGGACGTGGCCGCGCGGCACGGCGTACACCTGCGGTTGTTCCACGGCCGGGGCGGCACCGTCGGCCGGGGCGGCGGCCCCACGCACGACGCGATCCTGGCCCAGCCGTACGGCACGCTGGACGGCGCGATCAAGGTGACCGAGCAGGGCGAGGTCATCTCCGACAAGTACACGCTGCCGGCGCTGGCCCGGGAGAACCTGGAACTGACAGTGGCGGCGGTGCTCCAGGCGACGCTGCTGCACACCGCGCCCCGGCAGCCGGCCGAGATGCTGGAGCGCTGGGACGCGGCCATGGACGTGGTGTCGGAGTCGGCGTTCCGGTCGTACCGGTCGCTGGTCGAGGATCCGGACCTGCCCGCGTACTTCTGGGCGTCCACGCCGACCGAGCTGCTCGGCGCGCTGAACATCGGTTCCCGGCCGGCGAAGCGCCCGAACACCGGCGCCGGCCTGTCCGGCCTGCGGGCCATCCCGTGGGTGTTCGGCTGGACGCAGACCCGGCAGATCGTGCCGGGCTGGTTCGGTGTGGGCTCCGGGCTGGCCGCCGCCCGGGCGGCCGGGCTGGCCGACGTGCTCGCCGAGATGAACCGGAACTGGCACTTCTTCCGCACGTTCCTGTCGAACGTCGAGATGATGCTGACCAAGACCGACCTGACCATCGCCCGGCGGTACGTCGAGACGCTGGTGCCGAAGAAGCTGCACCCGATCTTCGACAAGATCGAGCAGGAGTACGAGCTGACCAAGCAGGAGGTGCTCGCGGTCACCGCCGCACCGGCGCTGCTGGACAACTCTCCGGTGCTGCAGCGCACGCTCGCCGTGCGGGACACCTACCTGGAGCCGCTGCACCACCTCCAGGTGGCGTTGCTGCGGCAGTACCGCGAATCAGGCGCGGCCGGGCGGGCGGTGGCGACCGCGCCGGGTGGGCGGCGGGCCCCGAACGACGGTACGGCGCTGGAGCGGGCGCTGCTGACCACCGTCAACGGCATCGCCGCCGGCATGCGCAACACCGGCTGAGGTGTAAGGAAGGGCCCCCTCTTAACGCCTCGTGCATAAGAGGGGGCCCTTCTTAACGCCTGCGCGCGGCGCGTCGCGAGCAGCGCCCGACGCGCGGGGCACCGCGCCCCGCGCGGCGGTGCCGCGCCCGCGGGGCGGCGTCGGCTAGAAGTCGCCGCCGCCGAAGTCACCACCGAAGTCACCGCCACCGAAGTCACCGCCGCCGTAGTCCCCGCCGCCGCCGAAGTCGCCACCGGCGTAGTCACCACCGCCGCCCGCGTCGCCGCCACCCATGTCGCCCTGGTCGCCGAAGTCCTGGCCGTCGCCGAAGCCCTCCTGGTAACCGGCGTCGTACCCGGGGTCGGCGAACGCGGGCGAGAACAGCGCGTCCGCGATCAGGAGGCCGCCGACCACACCGACGCCCGCGCCGAGCGCGGTCTTCCACCAGGGCGTGGAGTACCAGCCGGCCGGCACCGGCCGCCCCTGGAACCGGCCACCCGGGTAGTAGTAGGGCGTCGCGTTCCCCGGCTGCGGGCCGGCCCGGAACGTCTGCCCCTGCACGTCGACCTGGCGCTCCTTGGTCAGCGCGCCGGTACCCTGGGCGGCGGCGAGCGGCGGCAGCTCGGGGCCCGGGTCGATGCCCATCGCGGTCCGCGCCGCCCGGATGTACGCCAGCCCTTCCAGCGCGGTCTCCCGGGCCAGCCCGAACTGGCGCGGCGTGGTGGCCTGCTCGAGCTGCGAACCGGCCGCGTTGTAGCGCTCACCGGCGTCGGCGAGCGCCTGCCGGACCGCCGGGGCGTCGCCGTGCAGGTTCATCAGCTGGCCGCCGAGCCGCTCCCACCAGCGCTGCGCCTCGGCGCGGGCGTCGGCCAGCTCGTTCGACCGACGCGATCTGCTGCCCCTCCGCCAGAACACGAACGCACCTCCGAGCAGCAGGATCAGGACCAGCCACAACGCGAACTCCATGACTCGAACGTACCCACCGGGCGCTCGTCGTACCCGTTTGGCAAGCTCTTGGCCATGAGCTTTGCGACGCTGGCCGTGGTGGTGCTCTGCCTCGCCGCGGGCGGCGCGGTGGGCTGGCTGGCCGCGCGGGCGCGCGCGGCGGCCGACATCGCCCGCCTGGAGGCGACGCTCGCCGCCACCCGGGCCGGTGAGGGGCGGCTGGAGCAGTCCATGCGGGCGCTCAGCTACGAGGCGACGGCGCAGTCCCAGGAGGCGGTGGCCCGCGCGGTGGCGCCGCTGCACGACACGCTGCGCCGCTACGAACAGCGGGTGGCGGAGCTGGAGCGGGACCGGGTCGACGCGTACGCCGAGCTGCGCGAGCAGGTGCGGTCCATGAGCGCCGTCTCCGGCGAGCTGCGCACCGAGACCAAGCAGCTGGTCGCCGCGCTGCGCGCGCCGCAGGTACGCGGCCGCTGGGGCGAGCACCAGCTCCGCCGGATCGTCGAGGCCGCCGGCATGCTCGAACACTGCGACTTCAGCGAGCAGGTCACCGCCGCGACCGACCACCAGGGGGTACGCCCCGACCTGGTGGTGCGCCTGCACGGCGGCCGGACGGTGGTGGTGGACGCGAAGGCGCCGTTCGACGCGTACCTGACCGCGATGGAGGCGCGCGACGAGCGGGGGCGCGACACCCACCTGGACGCGCACGCCCGGCACCTGCGCGCGCACGTGGACGGCCTGGCGGCCAAGTCCTACTGGTCGGCGTTCGACCAGACGCCCGAGTTCGTGGTGTTGTTCGTGCCGGCGGACCCGTTCCTCGACGTGGCGCTGCAACGCGACCCGTCCCTGCTGGAGCACGCGTTCGCCCGCAACGTGGTGCTCGCCACGCCGGCCACGCTGGTGGCGCTGCTGCGCACGGTGGCCTACTCGTGGCGGCAGGAGGCGCTGGCGCGTAACGCCGCGACCGTCCATTCGCTGGCCCGCGAGCTGTACGGGCGGCTGTCCACTCTGGGCGACCACGTGGGCAAGCTCGGCAGTTCGCTGAGCGGGGCGGTGACGGCGTACAACCGGGCGGTGGGGTCGCTGGAGGCGCGAGTGCTGGTCAGCGCCCGCAAGCTGGCCGAGCTGGGCGTCTCCGACGACGAGCTGGCCGCGCCGGCGCAGGTCGAGCTGGCGCCGAGGCAGCCGCAGGCACCCGAGCTGCTGGGCACGCCGTCCACATCGGCCGAGAGGTCGACGGACGTCGACGCCTAACACGCCGCACGTGATGACGTAGGCCGATTTCTATCACGGACTGGTCACAAACCCAGGCCGAGTAGTGACACCTGCCGTCCTGACACGCAGGATCACCGTCACACGTGCCCTGCCCCTCGAGGGCCCTGTTCTCTGGAGGAAGAGAACGTTGAGTAAACCCCGCACGCGCAGCCGGCGACCGTCCGCCGCGCTCCTGGCCTCGGTCCTCGCGGCCGGCGCCCTGACCGTGGGGGGTGGCGCCGGCACCGCGAGCGCCGCCCCCGCCACCCCGCCCTCGCAGCCGACCGCCGCGAAGGCACTGGGCGCCCACGACGCCAAGCTGCTCGACGAGGCCGAGGCGAAGAACGCGTCGACCGTCACGATGATCATCGCGGCGAAGAAGGGCTCGGCCAAGAAGGTCGTCGACGGCCTGACCGGCCTGGGCGCCACCGTCAGCCAGCGGTACGACCAGATCGGCTACGTGCTGGCGAAGGTCCCGACCGCGAAGGCGCTCAAGGCCGCCACGCTGCCGGGTGTCGCCGCCGTCGACCTGGACGAGACCATCAAGCTCCCCGACCCGGCGCCCGAGGCGGCGCCGAAGGGTGCCAAGACCGCCTCGCAGGCCGAGACGCTCGCCGGGCCGGGCGGCGACACCGGCGCGGTGAACCCGTACATGCCGACGAACGAGACCGGCGCGGAGGCCTTCAAGGCCGCGAACCCGCAGTGGGACGGCCGCGGCGTCACCATCGGCATCATGGACTCCGGTGTGGACCTCGACCACCCGGCGCTCCAGCAGACCACCACCGGCGAGCGCAAGATCGTCGACTGGGTCACCGCCACCGACCCGCTGGAGGACGCCTCCTGGCGCCCCATGCTGACCGAGGTCAGCGGCCCGACGTTCACCACCTCGCTGGGCACCTGGACGGCGCCGGCCGGCAACTACCGGTTCAACGTGTTCCGCGAGAACATCACCGCGAACAGCGACGCGCGCGGCGACCTCAACCGCGACGGCGACACCACCGACTTCTGGGGCGTCCTCTACAACCCCACCACCGGTGACGTCCGCGTCGACGCGAACCAGAACAACGACTTCACCGACGACGAGGTGATGCGGCCGTACAAGGAGAAGTTCCAGGTCGGCCACTTCGGCACCGACAACCCGGCCACTGCGGTCCGCGAGCAGATCCCGTTCGTGGTCGAGTACCGGCGCAACGTGAACACCGCCCCGGTCGGCGGCCCCGGCCTGGTCGACTACGTCAACATCGGCATCATCGAGAGCACCCACGGCACCCACGTCGCCGGCATCACCGCCGCCAACGACATGCTCGGCAACAGCGCCTTCGACGGCGCCGCGCCGGGTGCAAAGCTGGTCTCCGCCCGCGCCTGCTCCTGGGGTGGCGGCTGCACCGCCGCGGCGCTCACCACCGGCATGGCCGACCTGGTGATCAACCGCAAGGTCGACGTGGTGAACATGTCGATCGGCGGTCTGCCGGCGCTCAACGACGGCTCGAACGCCCGTGCGGTCCTCTACAACGACCTCATCAACACCTACGGCGTGCAGCTGTTCATCTCGGCCGGCAACTCCGGTCCGGGCGTGAACACCGTCGGTGACCCGTCTGTCGCCACCGACGTGGTCAGCGTGGCGGCGAGCGTCAGCAAGGACACCTGGCTGGCCAACTACGGCTCGGTGGTCCGCAAGGACAACGCGCTGTTCAACTTCTCGTCGCGCGGCCCGCGTGAGGACGGCGGCTTCAAGCCGAACATCGCCGCCCCCGGCTCGGCCATCTCCACCGCGCCGACCTGGCAGCCGGGCAACCCGGTGCCGGAGGCGGGCTACTCGCTGCCCCCGGGCTACCAGATGCTCAACGGCACCTCGATGGCGTCCCCGCAGGCCGCCGGTGCCGCCGCGCTGCTGCTGTCGGCCGCCAAGGCGACCGGCAAGGGCGTCACCCCGGCCGCGCTGCGCCGGGCCGTCTACACCTCGGCGGACCCGATCAGCGGCGTCCCGACGTACGCGCAGGGCTACGGCATGTTCGACGTACCGGGCGCGTGGAGCCTGCTCGCCAAGGGCGTGCAGACCCGCACCTACACCTCCGAGGCGCCGGTCTGCACCGAGCTGTCGCCGAACCTGACCCGCTACGACCGGGCCTCCGGCACGTTCGTGCCGAACCCGAACGTCGGCACCGGCCTCTACAACCGCTGCGCCGCCGACCGTGGTGGCCAGAAGGTCAAGGAGAGCCGCCACTACGAGGTGAAGCTGACCCGCACCAGCGGCCCGAACAAGGGCGTCAAGCACGAGGTCGCCTTCCGCGGCAACGACGGCACCTACAGCGCCCCCAAGGTGGTGTGGCTGCCGCTGAACAAGACCGTCACGGTCAAGGTGAAGGCCAAGCCGATGACGGCCGGTGCGCACGGCGCCATCATGACCGTCGACGACCCGGCCACCTCCGTCGTCGACTTCGAGGTCGCCACCGTCGTGATCGCCTCGAACCCGGTCGCCGCTCCGGCGTACTCGTTCTCGGCCGACGGCTCGGTCGAGCGCAACGGCTTCCGGTCGTACTTCGTGACGGTGCCGCCGGGTGCCGGCGCGCTGCAGGTCAACCTGTCCGGCATCGCGACCGGCTCGCAGACCCGCTTCATCGCCATCAACCCGTACGGCGTGCCGGTCGAGAGCACCGCCAGCACCGCCTGCTACACCAACTTCTCCGACGCCGCGGTCTGCAAGCCGCAGGAGCGGGACTACCAGAACCCGCTGCCGGGCGTGTGGGAGATCGAGGTGGAGGCGCGTCGCACCTCGCCGGCGCTGGACAACCCGTTCCGGCTCCAGGCCCGCGTGCAGGGCGTCACTGTGGAGCCGGCAGTGGTCCAGCTCCCGTCGGTCACCGCCGGCACCCCGGCCTCGGTGAGCTGGAGCCTGACCAACACGTTCGGCCCGGTCCAGGTGACCGGCGTCGGTGGTCCGCTGGCGAGCGTCCGGTCCGAGCGTCCCAGCATCACCGAGGGCGCGACCCAGGAGTACACGGTGGAGGTGCCCGCTGGCGCCACCTCGTTCACCGCCCGGATCGGCAACCCGTCCGACCTGAGCGCCGACCTGGACCTGACGGTCTTCCGCGGCACCACGCAGGTGGGCCAGTCGGCCGACGGTGACTCGGAGGAGGCGGTCACGCTGACCAACCCGACGCCCGGCACCTACCGGGTCGTGGTCGACGGTTACTCGATGAGTGACCCGAGCACCGCGTACGACTACCGGGACTCGTTCGCGTCCCCGGCGCTGGGCACGCTCTCCGCGCCGTCCACGCCGCTGTCCCTGGCCAACGGCGCCACCGCCACCCTCACCGGTGCGGTGACCGCCCTGTCCACCCCGGCCGCCGGCCGGGAGCTGTACGGCGACATGGCCGTGACCACCACCGAGGGCGCGGTCGTCGGCCGCGGTTCGGTCGAGGTCCTCGCGGTCAACTGAGCCGCTGACACGAAGTAGCCCCGTCCCCTCTCGGAGGGGGCGGGGCTCCTTCGCGCTTGCGGTCAGGCGCGGCGGGCGGACTCGACCACGAACGGGGTGCCCTGCTGACAGGTGGTCATCATGCCCGGCTCGGGGCGGCCGGTGACCTCGACCCGGGCGCCGGCCTTGAGCACGTCACGCGGCCCGCCGACGAGCAGGTGGCCGTCGAGCAGCAGGCAGTTCGGCTCCACGCCGGCCTGCACGGTGCCGCTGATGACGGTGCCGCCGACCCCCGGCGGGGTCGACGGGCCACCCTTCCAGGAGGGGCCGGGACGCTTCGGGCTCGTACCGGGGTCGGGCTGGCTGGTCACGGGGGCGGCTCCCGTCGTACTCGGGCTCGGGTTCGGGCTGGAATCGGCGGACCCGTCGCCGGGCGCGGCGCAGGCGGTCAGCGCGAGGCCGGCGAGCAGTGCGACGAGCACCGTACGAGGAGTCTTCATGGTCGGTTGGACGCGGCGGGCCGCCGATCCGTTCCCGGTCAGCCGCGGGCCGCGGCGGCGGCCTTCATGTCGCGCTTGAGCTCCTGCGGCAGCGAGAACGTCAGCCGCTCGTCCGCGGTGGTGATCTCCTCCACGTCGCCGAAACCGCGCTCGGCCAGGTGCGCGAGCACCTGCTGGACCAGTTCGTCGGGCACGCTCGCGCCGGAGGTCACACCCACCGTCCGGGCGCCGGTCAGCCAGGCGTCCTCGATCTCGTGCGCGAAGTCGACCAGGTAGCCGGCGCGGGCCCCGGCGTCCAGCGCCACCTCGACCAGCCGGACCGAGTTCGAGGAGTTGCGCGAGCCGACCACGATCACCACGTCGCACTCGGGGGCGATCTCCTTGACCACGTGCTGGCGGTTGGAGGTGGCGTAGCAGATGTCGTCGCTGGGCGGCGACTGGAGCAGCGGCAGCCGCTTCTTGAGCCGGGCCACGGTCTCCAGCGTCTCGTCCACCGACAGCGTGGTCTGGGACAGCCAGACCACCTTCTCCGGGTCGCGCACGGTGACCTTGTCGACCCCGTCCGGGCCGTCGACGAGCTGGATGTGGGCGGGGGCCTCACCGGCGGTGCCGATGACCTCCTCGTGCCCCTCGTGCCCGATGAGCAGGATGTCGTAGTCCTGCGCGGCGAACCGCCGGGCCTCGTGGTGCACCTTCGTGACCAGCGGGCAGGTGGCGTCGATCGCCCGCAGCGAGCGCTGCTTGGCCTGCTCGTAGACCTCGGGGGCCACGCCGTGGGCGGAGAAGATGACCGTGGCGCCCTCCGGCACCTCCTCGTTCTCCTCCACGAAGATCGCGCCCTGGGCCTCCAGCGTGCGCACCACGTGCTTGTTGTGCACGATCTGCTTGCGCACGTAGATCGGCGCGCCGTAGAGCTTCAGCGCCTCCTCGACGGTCTGCACCGCCCGGTCCACGCCTGCGCAGTAGCCGCGCGGGTTGGCCAGGAGCACGCGCTTGCCGGTCCGGGGAGTCGTCTCAGCGTCAGTCACCCGCCCATCGTACGTGCCGCCCTCCCGCACGGCAGCGGCCGCGAGGCGCGCGCGGGCGCTGTCGGTCCCGGGCCGTAGGGTGGGCGGGTGAGCGCGGGAGAGGACGGCCGGGGGGCGCCGGACGGGCGGAGCAGCCCGGACGGACGGAGCACGGCTGAGGAGCCGTGGCCGGTCCGGGTGGTCAGCCAGAAGGTCGGCGCCTGGATCGCCCGCCTGGGCTGGGTGTGGGTCGACGGCCAGGTGGCGCAGATCAGCCGTCGCCCGGGCGCGAGCACCGTCTTCCTCACGCTGCGCGACCCGTCGGCCGATCTCAGCCTCACCGTCACCACAAACCGCGACGTGCTGGACGCGGGTGCGCCGGAGCTGCGCGAGGGCGCCCGGGTGGTGCTGCACGCCAAACCGGAGTTCTACGCCGCGCGGGGCACGCTCAGCCTGCGCGCCGACGAGATCCGCCAGGTCGGCCTCGGTGAGCTGCTGGCCCGGCTGGAGAAGCTCAAGAAGCTGCTCGCCGCCGAGGGCCTGTTCGACCGGTCCCGCAAGCGGCGGCTGCCGTTCCTGCCGGGCCGGGTCGGCCTGATCACCGGCCGCGCCTCGGCGGCCGAGCGGGACGTGCTGACCAACGCCCGCCGCCGCTGGCCCGCCGTCGACTTCCGCACGATCAACGTGGCGGTGCAGGGGCCGAGCGCGGTACCCGACATCGTCGGCGCGCTGAAGGTGCTCGACGCCGACCCGGCCGTCGACGTGATCGTCATCGCCCGCGGCGGCGGCGGCATCGAGGATCTGCTGCCCTTCTCCGACGAGGCGCTGTGCCGGGCGGTCTTCGCCTGCCGCACGCCGGTGGTCAGCGCGATCGGCCACGAGACGGACGCGCCGCTGCTCGACTACGTGGCCGACGTGCGCGCCTCCACCCCGACCGACGCGGCGAAGCGCATCGTGCCGGACCTGACCGAGGAGGTCCGCCTGATCGGCCAGGCCCGGTCCCGGCTGGAACGGGCGGTGCGTCACCTGGTCGACCGGGAGCAGCACCGGATCGACCTGCTGCGCTCCCGCCCGGTGCTGGCCCGGCCGCAGGTGATGGTCGAGCAGCGGGCGGTGGACGTGTCAGCGCTGCGCGACCGCGCCGGCCGGTCCCTAGAGCACCGGCTGCGGGGCGCCACCGACGACCTGCGGCACACGCTGGCCCGGCTGCGCGCGCTGTCCCCGGCCGCGACGCTGGAGCGCGGCTACGCGATCGTGCAGCGCGCCGACGGCCACGTCGTCCGCGCGGCCTCCGAAGTCGCCAAGGGCGATCCACTGCGGGTACGCCTCGCCGAGGGCGAGCTGACCGCCACCGTCGACGGGTGAGGGAAGAGAGACGATGACCGGGACGAAGCAGGACGAACAGCTCAGCTACGAGCAGGCCCGCGCCGAACTGGCCTCGGTGGTGGAGAAGCTGGAGGCGGGCGGCACCTCGCTGGAGGAGTCGCTGGCCCTCTGGGAGCGCGGCGAGCAGCTCGCCGGGGTGTGCCAGCGCTGGCTGGACGGCGCCCGCGCCCGCATCGACGCCGCCCGGCAGCGCGCCGAGGACTGACGGTGGGGTTCGGCGCGCCAGCCGAACCCCACCGCAGACGTCAGTTGAACAGGTTGTACAGCTCGGCGGGGGCCTCGACGACCTGGTCGGCCGAGGGCTTCTGGGCCGGCGCCGCGTTGCCGTAGTCGGTGTAGGTGATCTTCAGGTCCTGCGCGGCGCTCTGCCCGGCGGCCGGGATCTTGAGCACCATCTCGCTGAGCCGGCCCTGCGTGTCGACCTTGGCGGTGAACGGCACCGACTGGGCCTGCGCCCCGAGCGCGGTGATCACGGCCGGGTCGAGCGAACCCGCCTGGGCGGCCTTCGACACGTCGACGGTGCCCTCGTACGCGCCCTCGCCGGTCTGCCGTACCTCGGTGATGCCCTGGGTGAGCACGGCGCTGCCGGCCGGGTCGAGCTTCTCGAAGTCGAAGCCCAGCGCCCGGTTGCCCTTGATCCGGTTCTGGTCGAGGTGGTGGTACTTGCCGGTGTTGAGGTTCTTCACGCCGGGGATCTGCGTGGCGGCGGTGCCACCGAGTTCCAGCTTGACCCAGCTGTCCGGCTTCGCGTGGATGAGGTCCAGCTTCATCATCAGGTCCGACGACGGGTCGCCGATGGTCATCCGCATGTCGGCGCTCTGGCTCGGCTCGTGCACCTGCCCTTCGGCGGTGGAGCCCGCGCCGGTCATGGAGAACTTGAAGTTCCCCTCGCGGATCGCGTTCGTGGAGTCGAGCAGGGCCTGCTTGGCCGCGCTGCTGGACGCCGTGGCGCTCGGTGCGACGCTGCCGGAGGCGCTCGGGGTCGCGGAGGCGTCGGACGTCGTCCCGTCGCCGTTGCAGGCCGCCAGGCCGGGAATGAGCAGCGCCGCGGCGAACGCGGTGGCGCTGAAGCGTCGTATCTTCACGTCAACCTCTCCAGGTGGGTCGTCCGGGCTCGATGTCCCTTCTGTTCCCGGAAGCGGGGATCCGCAATCCCGCCTCACCCGGAGGGAGGAGTCAGCGCAGCGACGTGGCGAGCTTGCGCAGCTCCGTCTCGCCCGCGTCACCGACCACGATCACGGTGCGGTTCGGCTCCAGCAGGACGAGCGCCTGCTCGTTGCCGCGTGCCGTGTAGCGCTGCCAGCTCAGCCCGCCGGGCAGGTCGGCGGCGCCCTGCGGCTGCCCCTCGGTCAGCTCGGCCGGCAGTAGCTTCTCCGCCGGGACGTCGCTCTCCACGAGCTGCGCGCCCCGGCCCTCCGGGGTCACGTACCCGATCCGCAGCGTCGAGCCGTCCGGCTCGGTCCGGAAGCGGGCGTTGACAGTACGCCAGTCGTCGCCCAGCCCGGTCGGCTCGCTGACCGGGAAGGCGTTCGCGGAGCGGGCCTGCTCCAGCGCGGGCGCCGGGTCGACGGTGACCGGCGAGTCGCCGCCGAGGAAGCCCCGGTAGAAGGCGAGCAGCAACGCGATCGGGACCAGCAGGATCAGCAGGGACAGCGCCATGTCCTTCGGCGACCGCTCGGACCGGGCCTTGCCCGTCGCAGGAGCGGGCTCGGGCTCGGGTGCCACAGCCGCTGGTTGCGGGGCCGCGGACGGCGCGGTCGCGGGCTCGACCAGCGCGGGCTGGCCGTCCGGCGGGGTGGCGTCGGTCGGAGTGCGGTCGGCAGGCTGTGCGGCTTCCACAGGGTCATTGTCGCAGCCCACCGGGTGACGTGATCCTGGCCTCCTCCGCCCCGCCGGGACGGCGAACCTGAGATCGTGTGAGGATCAGCGACAAAACCGGCGGCGGTGGCCGCCGGTCCCACCCCGCAACGTCGCGAGGAGGCCGCCATGACAACCACCAGGACGCGGACGCCCCAGGATCTCGACCGCAACCTCGCCCTCGATCTGGTCCGGGTCACCGAGGCCGCGGCGATGGCCGCCGGCCGCTGGGTCGGCCGAGGCGACAAGGAGGGCGGCGACGGCGCAGCTGTCGACGCCATGCGAAAGCTGATCAACTCGATCCCGATGCGCGGCGTCGTGGTGATCGGCGAGGGCGAGAAGGACAACGCCCCGATGCTGTTCAACGGCGAGGAGGTCGGCGACGGGACCGGCCCCGAGGTGGACGTGGCGGTCGACCCGATCGACGGCACCACGCTGATGAGCAAGGGCATGCCGAACGCGCTGGCGGTGCTCGCGGTGGCCGAGCGCGGCGCGATGTTCGACCCGAGTGCGGTCTTCTACATGGAGAAGCTGGCGGTCGGCCCGATGTACGCCGACGTGGTGGACATCAACGCCGGGGTGGCCGAGAACATCAACCGGATCGCCAAGGTCAAGGGCACCGACGCCGCCGAGGTGACCGTGTGCGTGCTGGACCGGTCGCGCCACGACGACCTGGTCAAGCAGATCCGGCGTACCGGCGCGGGGATCCGGTTCATCTCCGACGGCGACATCGCGGGCGCCATCGCGGCGGCTCGCGGCGAGTCGGACGTGGACGTGCTGATGGGCATCGGCGGCACCCCGGAGGGCATCACCGCCGCGTGCGCGCTCAAGTGCATGGGCGGCATGATGCAGGCCAAGCTCTGGCCGAAGGACGAAGACGAGCGCCGTAAGGCGCTGGACGCCGGGCACGACCTGGACCGGGTGCTGTTCACCGACGACCTGGTCACCGGCGACAACTGCTTCTTCGTGGCCACCGGCGTCACCTCCGGCGACCTGCTGCGCGGCGTGCGGTACCGCTCCGGTGGCGCGTACACCCAGTCGATCGTGATGCGGTCCAAGAGCGGCACGATCCGGGTGATCGACTCGTACCACCGCCTGGAGAAGCTCGCCCTCTACTCGGCTGTCGACTTCGACGGCCGCCCGCTGGCCGAGCAGGAGTGAGCCGGGCCGGGACGGCGGCACCACCGGCACCGCCGACGCTGTCGACCGGGCGACGTGTCGCCGGTGTCGGGTTGGCCACCGCCTCGGGCGTGATGGTCGCCGTACAGTCCCGGATCAACGGTGAGCTGGGCGTACGCCTGGCCGACGGGATCGCCGCCGCGGTGGTCTCGTTCGGTGTGGGTCTGCTGATCCTGCTGGTGCTGGTCCCCGCCACCCCCGGTGGCCGGCGGGGACTGGCCGCCCTGCGCGGCGCGTTGCGCGCCGGCACGCTGCGACCGTGGCAGTGCCTGGGCGGGGTGTGCGGCGCGTTCCTGGTGGCGACGCAGGGGCTGACCATCGGCGCGCTCGGCGTGGCGGTCTTCACCGTCGCGGTGGTGGCCGGGCAATCCGGGAGCAGCCTGCTCGTCGACCGGGCCGGCATCGGCCCGAGCGGCCGGCAGCCGGTCACCCCGAACCGGCTGATCGGCGCGGTGCTCACCGTGCTCGCCGTCCTGCTGGCGGTGGGCGACCGGCTCGGCGACCCGGAGGCGCTGGTGCTGGCCCTGCTGCCGCTGGCGGCCGGGGTGGGCATCGCCTGGCAGCAGGCGGTCAACGGGCGGGTGCGGGCGGCGGCGGGCAGCGCCATGACGGCCACGCTCGTGAACTTCACCGTCGGCACGGCGGCACTGCTCGTCACTCTCGCGGTGGACCTGGCGGTACGGGGCCGGCCGGACGGCGCGTTCCCGAGCGAGCCGTGGCTCTATCTCGGCGGCCCGCTCGGCATCGTGTTCATCGCGCTTGCCGCCGCCCTCGTCCGGTTCACCGGGGTGCTGCTGCTGGGTCTGGCCACGATCGCCGGGCAGATCGTCGGCGCGGTGCTGCTGGACCTGGTACTGCCGACCGCCGCCTCGCACCCCGGGCTGGACACGCTGCTCGGCGCGGCGCTGACCATGGTCGCCGTGCTCGTGGCCGCCTTCGGCCCGGCCCGCCGCCCCTAGCGGGCGGCGGCGGGCGCGGCGCGCAGGCCGGTGACCATCTCGTCGACCACCCGGTCCAGCGGCGTCCCCTCGATCCCGAACGTCTCACTGGCGGCGGTGGAGTCCATCACGAACGGTCCGGCGAACTGGTGCGCGGTCTCCCGCAGCTCCCGGGCGAACGGGTCGGCCAGGCCACCGAGCCAGAGCACCGGGTAGGGCATCCGGGTCAGCCGGGGCGCCGGCGCCCCGGCCCGCTGCGCCGCCCGGTCGGCGAGCGCCCGCATGGACATCGGGGGCGCGCTCGGCACGTGCCAGGCCCGTCCCCAGGCCCGCGGGTCGGTGGCGGCGGCGACGAGGGTACGGGCGACGTCGCCCACGTACGTCCAGGTGTGCGGGGCGTCCCAGGCGACCGGCAGGAACACCCGCTGCCCGGCGACCACCTTGGGCAGCACCATCATGGGCAGCGACTTGCCGCCGAGGCCGATGTAGTCGGAGCCGCGTACCTCGGTGATCCGGGCCCGGCCGGCGCGGTGGGCGGCCAGGGCGTCGGCCCACATCCGGTTGCGGACCCGGCCTTTGACGCCGGTGGCGGCGAGCGGGGTGGCCTCGGTCATCGGTGCGTCGACCGGGCCGTACCCGTAGAGGTTGCCGACTGTGGCGAGCACGGCGCCGCTGCGCTCGGCGGCGGTGAGCAGGGCGGCGGCGAGCGGCGGCCAGTCCGTCTGCCACGTGTGGTACTCCGGGTTGG
The DNA here is from genome assembly GCF_049538395.1 of Micromonospora sp. AB353. Lineage (NCBI taxonomy): Bacteria > Bacillati > Actinomycetota > Actinomycetes > Micromonosporales > Micromonosporaceae > Micromonospora > Micromonospora sp. AB353. Next base: position 46,433 of record NZ_JBMVFV010000032.1, read on the forward strand.
CGCAGTTGTAGAGCGCGTCGGCGCCCTCGGTGAGCGCGGCGAGCCGGTCCGCGTCGGCGGCGTCGGCGGCCACCCGCTCGATCGCCTGGTGCTCGGGGCCGGTGCCGCGCCGGGTGACCACGCGGACGCGCTCGCCGCGCTCGGCGAGGAGGCGGGCGGTGGCGGTGCCGACGGGGCCGGCGCCGACGATCACGTGCAGTGCCATGACAGGTTCCACCTTTGCTGAAGCAGTTGTCCGAATCGAGAGCACCGCTCTCGAAACAGAGCATGACTCATGCGAGCAGTCCGCGTCAAGAGCAGTGCTCTCTCTTTTGATTGCCGCTCTCATCCGTGGCAGAGTGACGGCATGGTCGCTCCCTCGCTCCGCGCCCGGGTCCGCGCCGGGATGATCGAAGAGATCAAGACGGTGGCCCGCCGACACCTGGACACCGACGGCGCGAACCTCTCCCTGCGCGCTGTGGCCCGCGACCTCGGCATGGTCTCCTCGGCGATCTACCGCTACTTCCCCAGCCGCGACGACCTGCTCACCGCGCTGATCCTCGAGGCGTACGACGCGCTCGGCGACGCGGTGGAGGCGGCCGACGCCGCCGCCGACCAGGCCGACCTGCGCGGACGCTGGCTCGCCGCCTGCCGGGCCGCCCGCACGTGGGCGCTGGCCCACCCCGCCGAGTACGCGCTGCTCTACGGCAGCCCGGTGCCCGGGTACGCGGCCCCGGACGACACCGTCGCGCCGGCCCAGCGCCCTCCGGTGACCCTGGTCGGCATCCTGCGCGACGGCCTGGCCTCCGGCCGGCTCGCCCCGCCCGACGAGGAACTGCCCGAGCCGCTGCGCGGCGACGTGGCCGAACTGGTCGGGCTGCTCGGCATGGACGTGCCGCCCGCGCTGCTGGCCCGCGGCATGGCCGGATGGACCCAGCTGTTCGGGCTGATCAGCTTCGAGCTGTTCGGCCGGATCAACCGGGCGCTACCGCACCGCGACGAGTACTTCGACCACCAGATCGGCCTGATGGCGGACCTGGTCGGCCTGCCCTGACACCGAACGGCGTCAGGTGCCGTCCGAGGAGTGACCCGGGAACAGGTGCGCGCTCGGGTCGATGACGACGGCCGCGTTGTTGACGGCGGTGGCGGCCTCACCGAAGCCGGTGGCGATCAGGCGGACCTTGCCCGGGTACTCGGTGATGTCCCCGGCCGCGAACACCCGGGGCAGGTTGGTCGCCATCGCGCTGTCCACCACGATGTGCCGCCGATCGAGGTTCAGCCCCCACTCGGCGAGCGGGCCGAGATCGGCGGTGAAGCCGAGCGCGGCCACCACGGTGTCCACCGGCAGCGTCTCCACCTCGCCGCCGCGTACGGTCAGCTCTGCGCCGGTGACCGTCTCCTCGCCGTACAGCCGGCTCACCTCGGCGTTCACCACGATCCGCACCGGCAGTGCCCGGACACGCTCGATGGTGGCGGCGTGCGCCCGGAAGCGGTCCCGCCGGTGCACCAGCGTCACCGACCGGGCCAGCGGGGCGAGCGTGGCGGCCCAGTCGAACGCCGAGTCGCCGCCGCCGACGATGAGCACGTGCCGGTCGGTCAGCTCGGTGGGCTGCGGCACGAAGTAGACGATCCCGCCGCCGGTGAAGCTCTCCGCGACCGGCAGCGGCCGGGGGGTGAAGCTGCCGAGCCCGCCGGTGACCAGCACCGCGCCGCAGGTGAGCTGCTCGCCCCCGGCCAGGCCGAGCACCGGCCGGCCGTCGAAATAGGACAGCTTCTCCGCGCGTACGCCGAGCCGGTAGTCGGGGTGGAACGGCGCGGCCTGGGCGACCAGGTTCGTGACCAGCTCACGGCCCTTGATCGCGGGAAAGCCGGCGACGTCGAGGATCAGCTTCTCCGGGTACATCGCGGTGACCTGGCCGCCCGGCTCGGGCAGCGCGTCGATCACCGACACGGAGAGTCCGCGGAAACCGGCGTAGTAGGCGGCGAAGAGCCCGGCGGGACCGGCCCCGATCACGGCGACATCGACCTCGCGCATGGCGTACCGTCACTTTCCGCTTCGGATCACCCCGTGCTGATGCCGAAACGGTAGGCGGGCGGGTGGCCCCGGGCAAGCACGTCCCGCGCTTCGATCAACGCGCCGTCAGGGCAGCGTCATCCTGGGTGAGCCGAGGCGGTCGGATTCGCCGGCGTCGTTGCGGCGGCGGAACAGGATCGCCGCGACCACGCCGCCGAGCAGCCCGAACAGGTGGCCCTGCCAGGAGATGCGCTCGTCGGTGGGCAGGATGCCGAGCAGTTGCCAGCCGTAGAGCAACCCGACCAGCAGGCCGACGGCGAAGTTCCACCAGCTCCGCTCCACCACGCCCCGGGTGAGCAGGATGCCGAGGTAGCCGAAGATGACGCCGCTGGCGCCGACCACCACCGAGTCGGGTGAGCCGGTGAACCAGACGCCCAGGCCGCTGACCAGGATGATGACGGCGGTGGACCAGAGGAACCGGCGGGTGCCCGCGGCGAGCACGAACGTGCCGAGCAGGATCAGCGGGATGCTGTTGCTGTAGAGGTGGTTCCAGCCAGCGTGCAGGAACGGTGAGAAGAAGACGCCGTCCAGGCCCTGGAGCCGCTGCGGGATGATGCCGGCGGTGTAGTCCAGGCCGAGTCGCAGGCCGACGTCGAGCGCCTCGATGAGGAACAGCACCGGCACGACCGCGCACATGGCGACGAAGGCCCGGCCGAGCGCCGCGTAGAACGCGTCGGTGCCGAACCGGTAGGGGTCGCCGCTGGGGCCGCCGTGCCAGGTCACCTACCAAGAGCTATCAGCAAAAGTGGCAGGCCGCCAGTCGGGGGCCGATACGACGACGGCGGGCCACCGGGTCTCCCCGCGTGTCCCGCCGTCGTCGTGATGTCAGTACCAGCCCGAACTCTGCGACTTCTGCCAGGCGCCGCAGGGGGTGTCGTACCGGCCCTTGATGTAGCCGAGGCCCCACGTGATCTGGGTCGCCGGGTTGGTCTTCCAGTCGTCGGCCACCGAGGCCATCTTGCTGCCCGGCACGGCCTGCGGGATCCCGTACGCCCCGGAGGAGCTGTTGGAAGCCTTCGGGTTCCAGCCGCTCTCCTTGGTCCAGAGCTTGTCCAGGCAGGGGAACTGGTCGATGCCGAAGCCCTTGTCGAGCATGACGGCGCAACCGATCTTCCGGTTGCCGCTGTACTCCGCGCACGAGGACGGGATCGGGCCGTCGTACGGCTTGATCTTCGTCTCCTCCTCCGCCGCGGCCCGCTCCTTCTTGCGGGTGGCGGCGGCCGCCTCGGCCCTCCTGGCCCGCTCGGCGGCCTCCTTCGCCGCCGCGGCGGCACGCAGCTTCGCCTGGTACTCGGCGGCACGCTGCCGGGACGAGTCCACGCGGTGGTCGGACAGCCGGTCGCGCTGGTACGCGTACTCCGCCTGGTCGACCTCGAGGCCGACCTGCGCGGTCAGGCCCTGCTGCTGGGTCTGTCGATCCTCACCCAGATAGAAGCCGCCGGCGACGCCCACGGAGAGCAGCGCGACAGCGGCCGTACGGGCGCCGAACCGGCTCCAGAGCCGACTCACGAAGTTTCCCTTCGTCGGGGGCAGGGACACGGCACGCGCATGGCCGGGTCGGGTCACGCCGGTGCCGTGAGCGCACCGGTACCGGTGTGACTCCGGGCCGTGTCCGGCTCCCGAGTGGTAGGTGACGCTCGATGGACACCATTGCGCACAGTGAGGCCGGTGGGAAATGGCCGGGCTCAAAAGTGATCTGCGTCACCCTAAAAATGCGGACAAAGTGGGACAAAAGCGGCGGTCAGCCAGGGATGTCCTCCAACAGATCGGTGACCATAGCGGCGATCGGGGAACGCTCCGATCGGCTGAGCGTGACGTGCGCGAAGAGGGGATGCCCCTTCAGCGCCTCGATCACCGCCGTCACCCCGTCGTGCCGGCCGACCCGCAGATTGTCCCGCTGGGCCACGTCGTGGGTGAGCACCACCCGCGACCCCTGACCGATCCGGGACAGCACGGTGAGCAGGACGCCCCGCTCCAGCGACTGCGCCTCGTCCACGATGACGAACGCGTCGTGCAGGCTCCGACCGCGGATGTGGGTCAGCGGCAGCACCTCCAGCAGCCCGCGCGAGGTGACCTCCTCCAGCACGTTCTCGTGCACCACCGAGCCGAGCGTGTCGAAGACGGCCTGCGCCCACGGCGACATCTTCTCCGACTCCGACCCGGGCAGGTAGCCGAGTTCCTGGCCGCCGACCGCGTACAGGGGACGGAACACGATCACCTTCTTGTGCCGGCGACGCTCCATCACCGCCTCCAGGCCGGCGCAGAGCGCCAGCGCGGACTTGCCGGTGCCGGCCCGCCCGCCGAGCGACACGATGCCGATGGACTCGTCCAGCAGCAGGTCGAGCGCGATCCGCTGCTCCGCCGAGCGCCCGTGCACGCCGAACGCCTCCCGGTCGCCCCGGACCAGCCGGATCGTCTTGTCCGGCAGCACCCGCCCCAGCGCCGAGCCCCGCCCCGAGTGCAGCACCAGGCCGGTGTGGCACGGCAGGCCCGCCGCGGCGTCGACGTCGAGCGCCTCGCCCGCGTACAGCCGGCCGATCTCCTCCTCGGCCAGGTCCAGCTCGGCCATCCCGGTCCAGGTCGGATCGCTGGCCTGGCCGTGCCGGTACTCGTCGGCGCGCAGACCCACCGAGGCCGCCTTCACCCGCAGCGGCATGTCCTTGCTGACGAGCGTGACCTCACGCCCCTCGGCGGCCAGGTTGAGCGCCACCGACAGGATGCGCGCGTCGTTCGACTCGTTGCGGAAACCGGGCGGCAGCACCCCGTCGTCGGTGTGGTTCAGCTCCACCCGCAGCGTGCCGCCCTGATCGTTGGCGGGCACCGGGCGGTCCAGCCGGCCGTGCCGCACCCGCAGCTCGTCCAGCATGCGCAGCGACTGGCGGGCGAACCAGCCCAGCTCGGGGTGGTGTCGCTTGCCCTCCAGCTCGGAGATCACCACCAGCGGCAGCACCACCTCGTGCTCGGCGAAGCGGTGGAACGCCGCCGGATCGGACAGCAGGACCGAGGTGTCCAGGACGAAGGCCGGGCCGGCTGGTCGGGGCTCCTCGGCCTCGGCGGCGGCGCGGCGGCTACGGGTGGTCCGGCGGGTCGGGGCGGTCGAGGCCGGGGTCTGCTCGGCTCCGGCGGGGGTACGGCGAGTGGTCACAGGCCTGCTCCGCGGATGGGCACCCGGCCACCCGAGTTCCGCCTCTTCCGGTGCCCGGAGGACACGGGGTCGGATGCGGGCCCCGTGCGCAAGGACGCAGGTCCGGGCTGTCCGGCTGGCCCGGGAAAACCCCGTGCCATGCCTAGACGCTAATCGCACCGGGGCCGCGCGGCTAGAGGCGCGCGTGGATCATCGCGCGGTCTTCGCCGGACGTACACCCGTTCGAGTGACCGGCGGACCGGAACCGGCCGGGATGCATGCCCCCTGCGCGCACCCCGGCCGGTCGTCCACTGCGGCGCCGCGACGCGGCGCGTGCCTCAGCCCTGGCGGCGCACCAGCGTCCCGGCCCGCGGTCCGGCACCGGCCGCGCCGAACGACGATCCGGTGTACGTGGTGCCCACCCGCCCGACGGCGCCGAGCCGGCCGGTGGCGGTGACGCGGACGGCCGGAGCCGAGCCGGGCCGGGCGGCGACCGCCGCGGGTACGGAGGTGCCGGCGAACGGCACCGCCGAGCGCCCGGCCGAGGTCACCACCGTGGGGCTGGGACCGGACAACGCGGAGGCGATGGCCGCCTGGGCGTCGCGCCGGCGGCGGTTCCAGGCGCCCCGGTCGCCGTCGAAGTAGCCCTGGCGGTAACCGAACCGGTAGCCGATGCGGTAGCTGAGCTGGCCGTGCAGGCGGCCGGCCGCGTAGCAGGTGGAGCCGAGCACGAGGACGAGCACCACGGCGAGAAAGGGGGTCATCGCTCGTCCGCCCCGGGGAGCGGGTCGACCACCAGCAGCCGTTCCAGGTCGTCGGTGCTGACCTCCTCGACCAGCTCGACGCTGATCCGGCATCCGTCGAGGATCACCTCGGCCACCGACGCCCGGCGGATCTCGCCGCCGGAGTCGTAGACCCGCACGCTCAGTTCGGGGCAGCCGAGGTGGGTCCGCCAGGCGTCCCACTCCCCCCGGTCGCCGACGCTGAGCGAGAGGTACCGGCACCCGCGGGCGAGATAGAGACGCCAGGGGGCGCTCAGCCCGGCGGACACTCCGTCCGCGATCAGCCCGAAGGCCTGGGCACGGGTCGCGAGCTCGGTCACGAGACCCCCTCGGCACCCGCGGAGTGACGCATGTGAGCACTCGTCGTCTCAAGCACGTGACACACCGTAAGTTGTCTCATGAGCGTGACAGTATCAGCTTTTCAGGCCTTTGCCGCCGTACTGGCGTCGATCTATTCTGCCCGGGTGACACCCCTCAGAAGCAGCACTGGATCGTTTACCGGAAATCCGCTGTCGGCGTCACGTCGGCGTGACAGCAGCGTGCCGAGCCGCCCTCCCGGGACCGACTGGCCGTACCGTCACGGGGTGACCGAGACGACCAACGCACGGAAGATCGCGTTCGCCACCTTCGTCCGGCGCGCGCTCGACGACGCCCGCGCACTGCGGGCCTGGAGCGGCACCGAGGTCTCCCGGCGCACCGGCGTCTCCCGCCAGACCATCAACCGATGGGTACGCGGGGACTGGGCGAGCGACCCGGAGGCGGAACGCGTCGTCGCCTTCTGCGAGGGGCTGGGACTCGATCCGGCCGCCGCGTTCACCGCGCTCGGCTGGGACCGGGCCGCCGGGCCGCGTACCGCGCCGACCCCGCCCCCGATGGACCCGGACGTGGAGGCGCTGCTGCGCCGGCTGGTCGACCCGAACGTCTCCGACGCGGAGAAGTTCCACATTCGAGAAACCATTCGTTACCTCGCATATCGCCCGACTCTGCCGGGCGGTGTCCGAAATAGGGGTAAACAGGCCGGGTAGTTCCTCAGATGGCGAAAGAACGGAAGGTCGGACCCGATCGTTTCGCCGCGGGGACGGATCGGACCCGCTAGCGTCCACGTTTGTACTGCTAGGGGCTCGTCATCGGCGGGGGGACGGGACACAGCCGAACCCAGCCCTGCGGGACAGAAGGAGGGGTCTGTCCATGACCCTGAAATGGTTGGCAGTCGTGGTCGCGGTGGTGTCGCTGACATCGTGCGTGACCGGCAACGTGGTGGTCGGCGTACTGGACGGCGGGCAGCTTCCCCTGGTCGTCAACCTCTTCGCGCTCACCACAGCCGGCACCGCGGTGATCCTCGCCGTCGTCGCCGAGCTGCACGATCGACTAAACGACCGGGTCAGCGCGCTCACCGAGTTCCTGGTGGCGCGGCTCAACGAGATCGAGGCGCACACCGGCGACCGCAACACCGGCTTCGTGGAGGGCTACCTGCTCAGCCACGGGCAGGAGGCAGCAGTGGTGCCGTTCGGTCGCCGGGGACGAGGAGCCGCCGAACGCTGAACACCACGTCGTTCCGACGTCACATCTCGGCCACGAATACGCCGCCCGGCGCGGGGTACGCTGACGCGCGTGCCGCCGTTGAATCTGGGCAACCAGCAGCCGAAGACCCCGTTGAACGCGGAGCACGCCTGGCGTGCCACCGCCGACCGCGCGGGTGACGTCGTCCTCTTCTTCGACTTCGACGGCACCCTCGCGCCCGTCGACGACGATCCCACGGCCGTACGGCCCGCGCCCAACGTGCTCACCGCACTGGAGGCGCTCGCCCCGCACGTCCGCCGGATCGCCATCGTGTCCGCCCGCCCGGTGGACTTCCTCCGTGACCACCTCGGCGGCCTCGCCGGCATCGACCTGTACGGGCTCTACGGCCTGGAGCACAGTCACTCCGGCGGCGAGACGGTCACCGAGCCGGCCGCCCTGCCGTGGGTGCCGACCATGTCGGAGCTGGCCGAGCAGGCCCGCGCCGAACTGCCGCCCGGCGCGCTCGTCGAGTACAAGCGGCTTTCCGTGGCGCTGCACTGGCGTACCGCGCCGCAGCTCGGCGACCTGGTGCAGGAGTGGGGCCGGGCCCAGGCCGAGCGGCTGGGACTGCGCGCCCAGCCGGGCCGGATGGTGCTGGAACTGAAGCCCCCTGTCGACCGGGACAAGGGCATGGTGATCGGCGAGACGGTCCGGGACGCCGGTGGCGCCTGGTATTTCGGTGACGACGTCTCCGACATCAAGGCGTTCGCCGCGCTGCGCGCCCGCGCCGCCGCCGATCCCGACTTCCTCGGTGTCTGCGTCGCCGTCGCCAACCCGGAGACCGGTCGAGAGGTGGCCGACGCCGCCGACCTGACCCTGGACTCCCCCGCCGCCCTGGCCGACTTCCTCACCTCAGCCCTGCCCCACCTCCGCTGACCCCCCGCGCGGCCCGCGGGGACGGCGGGGTGGGGGCGGGTCAGGTGCCGAAGCGGCGCTGGCGGGTGGCGTAGGAGCGCAGGGCCCGCAGGAAGTCGACCTTGCGGAAGTCGGGCCAGTTCAGCTCGCAGAAGTAGAACTCCGAGTGGGCGCTCTGCCAGAGCATGAAGCCGGAGAGCCGCTGCTCGCCACTGGTCCGGATGATGAGATCCGGGTCCGGCAGCCCCTTCGTGTAGAGGTGCTCGGAGATGTGGTCGACGTCGATCGAGGTGGCCAGCTCCTCGATCGTGCCGCCGTTCGCCGCGTGCTCCACCAGCAGCGAGCGGACCGCGTCGGCGATCTCGCGCCGCCCGCCGTACCCGACCGCGATGTTGACCTGAGCCCCGCCGTCGCGGTCGCGGGTGCGTTCCTCGGCGGCCTTGAGCGCGGCGGCGTGCTGCGCCGGCAGCACGTCGAGCGCGCCGACCATCCGCAGCCGCCAGGGGTTGCCCTCCTCGGCCAACTCGGTGGTGAGGTCCTCGATGATCTGGAGCAGCGGGTCCAGCTCGGCGGCCGGGCGGGACAGGTTGTCGGTGGAGAGCAGCCAGAGTGTGACGTGCCCGACGCCCGCCGCGTCGCACCAGCGGAGCAGCTCCTTGATCCGCTCGGCGCCCATCCGGTGGCCGTCGTTCGGGTCGACGAAGCCCATCTCCCGGGCCCATCTGCGGTTGCCGTCGCACATCACGCCGACGTGTGCGGGTACGGGCTTGCCCGCGAGCTTCGCCGTCAGCCGGCGCTCGTACACGGAGTAGAGGAGTTTCCGCAGAGTCATCACCTTGCAGGGTAGCGACCCGCGGGAGAGATCAGTGTCTCGGTGGCATATCACCTGACTGTGCGCCGGTCCGGCGCGGTCGCGGCAGGTCCGCCCCGATCGCCATCAGGGTGCGCGCGTCCAACCGGCCGTCGCCGAGGCCCAGCTCCACGACGGTGCGGTAGACGCGTTCGTCCCGCCGGGCCGCGCCGACCACCGCGTCGACCACCCGGCGCCGCCGCGCCAGCCACGCCGCGATCGAGCTGTGCCGCAGGTGGGTGCCGAGCCGGGCGCGCAGCGCGGCGGCGTACGCCCGGGCGGCCTCGGCCGGGGAGCCGGCCGCCGCCGCGCCGGCGAGTGCCCCGGAGCGCAGCGCGTAGAAGATGCCCTCGCCGGTGAACGGGTTGATCAGCGACAGCGCGTCCCCGGCCAGCACCACCCGTCCGCGGCCGGGCGCGGGCCGGTGGGTGGACAGCGGCAGGTGGTGCGCCCGCAGCCCGGTCACCGTGGCCGGGTCGACGTCCGGGAGCAGCGCGGCCATCCGGTCCAGCAGGTGCGCGCGGCTGAGCGGTTCGCCGCGCAACACCTCCCCGTACCCGACGTTCGCGCGACCGTCGCCGATCGGAAAGGCCCAGGCGTACGCGGGCCAGCGCGCCGCCGAGGTCACGATGAGCTGTTCGGGCGGCCCGGCCGGTGTGGGCGCGTAGCCCCGGATGGCGAGCGCCAGGTGCCGGTCCGGGTTGACCGGGTGGCCGAGCGCGCGCCGTACCACCGAGCCGGCGCCGTCCGCGCCGACCACCGCCCGCGCGGACAGTTCGCCGTCGAGCAGCACCCGGCCGGCGGCGATCTCCACCCGGCGTACGGTGTGCCGCCGCAGTTCCGCGCCCGCCGCCACCGCCGCCGCGACCAGGCGTGCGTCGAACACCTCGCGGGGCACCGTGTACGCGGGCCGGGGCAGCCTCCGGGCGACGGTGCCGCCACCGGGAGCGACCAGGCGCAGCGCGGGCAGCGGCGGATAGCCGTCGACGGCCCCGGTCACGCCCAGCTCGGCGAGGACGTCGAGCGCGTGTGCGGCGATGCCGTCCCCGCACGCCTTGTCGCGGGGGAAGTCGGACCGGTCGAGCAGCAGCACCCGCGCCGCCCCGGCACGGCGCGCGCCGATCGCCGCGGCGGCCCCGGCTGGCCCCGCCCCCACCACCACGACGTCCCACACCCCTTCATCCTGCCCCGCCGCACCCCGCCCCGGGCGACGATCATGAGGTTGGCGGCATCAACGGAGATCGAAATCGCCGCCACCTTCATGGTCAACGGGGTGGGGTGCGGGTGGCGCGGTGCAGGGAGTAGAAGGTGAGGGCGGCTGCCGTCACCAGCGGGGCGCCGTCGCGGATCAGGCCGTCGGTGCCGAGCAGCCACCAGCACAGGGGCAGGTCGATCGCGAGGACGCCGAGCGTGACCACGACCAGCGCCTTGCGCGCCCACGGGCGGTCCCGGAGCAGGAACGCGGTACAGAACAGCACGGCGTAGCTGACCGCGATGCCGGCGCCGAACCAGAAGATCAATGCCGGTACGGCGGCCAGCCGCCCGTCCAGTACGGCACCCGTCGCCACCAGCGCCGGCACGAGCATCAGCGGGCTGTAGGTGAACGCCGCGACGCGGGCGGTGAGCAGCCAGCCGTTCGCCTGCGGGCGCTTCGGCGCCACCTCCCGCCAGGCGATCGTCCCGCCCTCGACGACCAGGCCCTTGCGGTGCCGGACCAGGTGTGCGCGGATCGCCTCGGAGCGGTAGAGCAGCACCACGACGGCGACGCAGAGCGCGGTGAGCACGGCGAACCCGACCAGGCCGGGCAGCGCGGGCACCCCTTGCCGGGGCACGATCAGCCGCCCGACCGCGAAGATCGTGGTCACCGCCAGGATCAGCCCGAACGGCCGGGCGCCCACCCGGCCCTTGTTCACGTGGCCGATCAGCAGCAGGAAGCCGAGCGACCGGAGCATCGCCCACCCGGTGCGTACGGCCAGACCGAACTCCTGCTCCGGGGCGTACCAGTAATTGAGCAGCTCGACCACGACGGTGGCCGCCGCGGTCACGGCGAGCAACGTGGTGAGCGCCCGGACGGCGGACGGCCGCCGGACCTCGACAGGTTCAGCGGCCGTCCTCATGGCATCCGATGTTGCCCGGCGCGGGCAACAGGCACACCTGTTACTTCTGCGGCTCCGCGTCCAGCCGGGCGCGCAGCGCGTCCAGCTCGGCCCAGAGCACGCCGGGGAGCTTGTCCCCGAACTTCTCGAACCACTCGGTGACCAGCGGCAGTTCCTTACGCCACTCGTCCGCGTCGACCTTCAGCGCGATCCGGACGTCCTCCGGGGTCATGTCCAGACCCTCGACGTCGAGCGCGTCCTGCGCCGGCACCATGCCGATCGGCGTCTCCACCGCCTCGGCCCGGCCCTCCAGCCGCTCGATGACCCACTTGAGCACGCGGGAGTTCTCGCCGAAGCCCGGCCAGAGGAAGTTGCCCTCGGCGTCCTTGCGGAACCAGTTCACGTAGTAGATCTTGGGCAGCTTGGCCTCGTCGCCGTCTGCGCCCTTGCCCATCTCGATCCAGTGCCGGAAGTAGTCGCCGGCGTGGTAGCCGATGAACGGCAGCATCGCCATCGGGTCGCGGCGGACCACGCCGACCGCGCCGGAGGCGGCGGCGGTCGTCTCCGAGGAGAGCGTGGCGCCCATGTAGACGCCGTGCACCCAGTCGCGGGCCTCGGTGACCAGCGGGATGGTGTCCCGGCGGCGGCCACCGAACAGGATCGCGTCGATCGGCACGCCGTTCGGGTCGTAGTAGTCGTCCGCCAGGATCGGGCACTGCGTGATCGGCGTGCAGAAACGGCTGTTCGCGTGCGAGGAGAGGTTCTCGCTCTCCGGCGTCCAGTCGTTGCCCTTCCAGTCGATCAGGTGCGCCGGCGGCTCACCCATGCCCTCCCACCAGATGTCGCCGTCGTCGGTGAGCGCCACGTTGGTGAAGATGGAGTTGCCCCGGTCCAGCGTCCGCATGGCGTTGGCGTTGGTCTTCCAGTCGGTGCCGGGCGCGACGCCGAACAGGCCGTACTCGGGGTTGACCGCGTAGAGGCGGCCGTCCGCGCCGAACCGCATCCAGGCGATGTCGTCGCCGATGGTCTCGACCTTCCAGCCCGGGATGGTCGGCTCCAGCATGGCGAGGTTGGTCTTGCCGCAGGCCGACGGGAAGGCGCCGGCGATGTGGTAGACCTTGCCCTCCGGCGAGGTGATCTTGAGGATCAGCATGTGCTCGGCCAGCCAGCCCTCGTCGCGCCCCATCACGCTGGCGATACGCAGCGAGTAGCACTTCTTGCCCAGCAGCGAGTTGCCGCCGTAGCCGGAGCCGTAGGACCAGATCTCCCGGGTCTCCGGGAAGTGCGAGATGTACTTGGTCTCGTTGCACGGCCACGCCACGTCCTGCTCGCCCGGCGCGAGCGGGGCGCCGATGGAGTGCAGCGCGTGCACGAAGTCCGCGTCGTCGCCCATCGCCTCCAGGACCGACGACCCCATCCGGGTCATGATCCGCATCGAGGCGACGACGTACGGGCTGTCGGTGATCTCCACGCCGAACATGGGGTTCTCGGCCTCGACCGGGCCCATGCAGAACGGGATGACGTACATGGTGCGCCCGCGCATGCTGCCGCGGTACAGCTCCGTCATCGTCCGCTTCATCTCGGCCGGCGCCATCCAGTTGTTGGTGGGGCCGGCGTCCGCCTCGTCGGCGGAGCAGATGAAGGTGCGCTCCTCCACCCGGGCGACGTCCGTGGGGTCGGTACGCGCGTAGAACGAGTTGGGCTTCTTCTCGGGATTCAGTCGGATCAGGGTGCCGTTCTCGACGAGTTCGTCGGTGAGGCGGCGCCACTCCTCATCAGACCCGTCCACCCAGACCACGCGGTCGGGGGTGGTCAGTTCCGCGACCTCACGTACCCAGGCCAGCAGCTTGGGGTGGGACGTCGGGGCCTGATCGATACCCCGAACAGCAGCCGGAGCAACCATGTCACTTCTCCTTGTGGTCGACGCTGACCGATCTATGGGGTGCACGAGTTCCGGCGGGCTGGTACGCCGCCTCGTGGAAACCTGGGATTGGGCTCAGCGTAAACCGGACTGCCTCGTCAGTCAGTGGGACTGGTTGTGAAGAACTGCACAAGGTACGGCCACGCTGCGGCATCACGATCTGATACCCGCTTTCGCGCGCAGTTTCACGCAAATCCTGCGGTGAACCTTCGACGGCCGGGTCCGGCACCGGAGTGACTCCGACGTCCGATCGCGGGGAAGCGTACGAACATGTCGCGAAAGACGATTCCGTGATGCGCTCCACAGATTCGCACAGCGCGTTACGCTCTGCTCACGGACATCGAGAACGGGCGACGCCTCTCCGACCCGGGCGGCCCGCGGGCGACGGCCGCGGCGAAGCCGTCGTGGCCGACTCGCCGTTGGAGTCCGCCCGGTTACCGCGCAACCGGTACTCTCGGCGGGTGGCCGCGACGATGACCGGAGACCAACCGGGGGCTCCGCAGACCCGCCGGGGTCCGATCGGAGCACTGCTCGACCGTTTCGGTCACCTCATCCACGAGCTGAGCAAGTTCGCCACCGTCGGCGGGCTCGCCTTCGTCGTGGACTTCATCCTCTTCAACTACCTGTCCAGCGGCCGGGACATGCCGCCGCTGGCCGCGAAGACCATCTCCACGGTGATCGCCGCGACAGTCGCCTTCGTCGGCAACCGGTTCTGGACGTGGCGGCACCGGCAGCGGTCGAACCCGGCCCGCGAGTACGCCCTGTTCTTCTTCTTCAACGCGGTCGGCCTCGGCATCGCGGTGGCCTGCCTGGCGATCAGCCACTACGGGCTCGGCGCGATCTGGCCCGCGGTGTTCCAGACCCCCCTGGCCGACAACCTCGCCAGCTTCATCGTCGGCACCGGCCTGGGAACGCTCTTCCGGTTCTGGTCGTACCGACGGTTCGTCTTCGTCGAGGCGGGAACACCTCCCGTTCCGGCAACGAGCCACGACCGAGAGTCCGGGGCGTGACGAACCGCCCATCCCGACCCGCCGGGCCCAGCCGGCCCAGCCAAACTGCCTAAGGTGTTCCGCATGCCTGGAGTCCGTCTGCTGCCCGAGCGCTGGCAGAAGTTCATCCACGAGGCGCTCAAATTCGGCATCGTCGGCGGCATCAACACCGTCATCAATTACGCGGTGTTCAATGCGCTGGCACTCACGGTTTTCCGTGACGGTCAGCTGAAGGCGACAGTGATCGCGACGATTGTCGCCACGATCACGTCGTATCTGATGAATCGTCACTGGACGTACCGTGATCGACCGAAATCGGCACTCCGGCGCGAATACGTCCTGTTCTTCCTCTTCAACGGTGCGGGTCTGCTCATCGAGCTCGGCGTCCTGGCCCTGGCCAAGTACGGCCTCGGCGTCCACGGCCTGCTCGCGCTGAACGTCGCCAAGACCATCGGTGTCCTGCTGGCCACGCTGTTCCGCTTCTGGTCCTACCGGACGTTCGTCTTCCAGCCCGTCCCCAAGCACGCCGAGGAGACCTGGCACTCGGTGCCGCGTGACGAGTGGGACAACGTCGCCGAGATGGACCCGGTGGCCGAGCTGGCCGAGTCGGTCAGCGAGCTGGAGGAGGAGGAACCGCCTCCGGGCACCGGCCGGGCACCCGACTTCCCGCCACCGCGTGGTCGCCCCGCACCGGCGGACGCCGGGCTCGGTGGGGCGCTCGGCGCCGACCTGGACGCCGAACTCGCCGCGGAACTC
>NZ_JBMVFV010000033.1:0-61393 GCF_049538395.1 Micromonospora sp. AB353
TGGTGTCACTCCCGTGGCGTGAACGAGGACGGACGGCCGGCCCGCTGCGGGGGCGGCTCCCACCACCCTAAGGACAGAAGGGGCAGTCCGGCTCCAGGTCGGGTACCGCCTCGGTCTGTCGACTGAGCTGTGGGGAGCCTCCGCCAAGGTGACCGACACCGCCCCCGACCGCGGCCACGCTCGGTTCCAGCGACGGACGGTACGGCCGGTGGACTCCTGTCAACGCCGCCCCGAACGGGACCACCGTGGTCCGGCTGAAACTGGACCACCTTGGTTTGGTTGACCTTGAGTCGTTGGTCGTTGTGGCTGCGGGGACGCGGCCGAGGTCGCGGTCTTTGAGTCGTTGGGTCACGATGGCGGCGACGACACCAATACCGCGCCAAGACGGGCTCACCACCAGCGAAGAGTCTGACTCCACCAGGTGCGGCTGGAGTGCCAAGGCGGCTCAGCACCAGAGCGCCTGGCCCCGTGGTCGGGTTTGCGATGATCTTGCGGTCAACCGCGCGGCGCTCGGTCCGCAGGAGCGTCGCGACGCTGAGCTGCACGGCTCGGCGGCGCGGGGATGATGCCGTCAGTACGAGTCGTGGCCGCCGCAGTCGCAGCCGCAGGCTTGGATCTGCGGCGGTGGAGCGTGAAAGTCATGACCAGCACGACCAGCGCTCCGACGATCAGCCCGAGGATCGCGCTGGCCACCGTGTTGACGAGCCAGCCGACGAGCCCGCCGAGAACACCCGTGGCGTCGTGGGCGGCGACCTCCACGTGGTGCACGGCCTCGTACAGGAAGTGCAGGTTGAGTTCGTTCGTGCCTAGCAGCAGGATGTGCCCGCCCACCCACAGCATCGCCGCGGTGCCGACTACCGTCAGCACGGTGAGGACTACCGGCATCGCCCTCACCAGGCCGCGACCGAACGTGGCGACGGCGCCGGAACGTTGCGACAGGTGCAGCCCGGCGTCGTCCATCTTCACGATCAGGGCGACCACGCCGTACACCAGAACGGTTATGACGACGGCGACGACAGCCAGGATCGCCAGGCGGGACCAGAACGCCTCGTCGATCACCTCGTTGAGGGTGATGACCATGATCTCCGCCGAGAGGATCAGGTCGGTTCGTACCGCCCCGGACACCAGTGTCGTCTCGTCCTGCACCTTTTCCTCGCCCGCGCCGTGGGCATCGTGATGGGCGATCTTGGCCCACACCTTCTCCGCGCCTTCGTAACAGAGGTAGGCGCCGCCGAGCATGAGGATCGGAGTGAGCAGCCAGGGCACGAACTGACTGAGCAGCAGCACTGCCGGCAGGATGATGAAGAACTTGTTGCGCAGCGACCCCAGGGCAATGCGCTTGATGATCGGCAACTCACGCTCGGCCGCCAGGCTCCGTACGTACTGCGGCGTGACGGCAGCATCGTCGACGACGACGCCCGCAGCCTTGACGCCGGCCTTCGCGGCGCCGGCCCCGATGTCATCGATCGACGCGGCAGCGGCTCGGGCCAGCACCGCCACGTCATCCAGCAGGGCTACGAGTCCACCGGCCAAGGGAGGGTCCTTCCAGGGTTGCGCAGAGTTCGAACCGACCCATTCTCGCTCAGGTTCCTGTGCGCGGCACACCGCCGCCCGGTCGTATATCGGGCGAGAGCTCGAGGCGAGCGGCTATCGCGCCCAGCCGACCCGACGACCCGCCGCCAACGACGCCCCGTAGCCGACGCTGTATCGATGGTTCCGCCGTGGCAGCGTGATGGCACGTGGGCCCGGATCCTGGCTGGGCTGCAAGCCGCCGCCGGGGCGCGTCGTGACGGGCACCGGGAGAAAGAACCACCGGGCGGGATCCATGCCGAGCCTGCCGATCATGCGCTGGGCCGTTCGCGGGGGCGGGTGGACCAGCAAGACCCACCTCGCCTGCGAGCAGGGTCGCACGGTCCTGGCCACCGTCGTCACGGCCGGGCACGGCGGTCACAGCCCGCAGTTCACCACGGTCCTCGACCGCATCCGCGTCACCCGCTGCGGACCCGGCCGGCCCCCGGACCCGCCCGCAGCAAGCCCTCGCGGACCGCGCCTACACGTCCAAGGCCAACCGCGCGACCATCCGCACCGCCCGCTCCCGCGACTCCCGCGGATACGGCTTCGTTCCTGCCGTCTCGATCCTTCCCAAGCGGGGGGGACCGCCCTCACCGACCCACTCGACACCTGGCTGGCCTCTGCCGTCGCGCCCCACCGCATCGCACAGACGATCACGGCGATGGCCGACGCCGAACCCCTCAACCATCCGCCCACAACGAGCTGTGGTCACCGCCTGGATCGCGCAGACCCAGGCCGACCGCACCCGCGCGGAAGCCGAACTCCGCACCACCCCGCGCCGGATGAGCCAAGGAGAGATCACGGCCCTGGTAACCGCGCTCGGCGACATCACCACCGTGCTCCGCGACGCCGACCCAGCCGACAAAGCCGAGGTCTGCGGCTGACCAGGAGACCGGAGGAGCGCCCAGGTGCCGCGCACCGCGCGGACTCCGGCGACGTCCCGCCGGACGGGCGGGAACCCGCGCCGTACGCACGGGTTCCCGCGGCGTGTCCCGGGTCCGCCGGGACTCGCCCTACCCCGTCCGCTGCGGGCCGACGACGGTCCAGCAGAGGCCGGCAGGGTCGCGCAACGTGACCTGGTGCGACGGGGCAGCCGGCGGCTCGACATGGGCGCCCGCGGCCACCGCCCGCCGCAGCACCGACTCGGGGTCCGTCCGCTCGATGGTCAACACCTCGTCACGGTTCGCGGCCACCGACGGGTCGCCCGCCTCCCACCACTCGCTCACGATCAGGCGATGACCGCCGACGGCCAGTTCCGCGTGCACGACATGCCCGTCGAGCAGGCACTCCCGTTGGATGGCCACGGCGTCGAAGACGTCCGTGTAGAAGGCGATCGCCTCGCTCGTGTCGCTGACCGTCAGGTGCGGTCCCGTCCGCTTGTCCTGTGCCCGCATGAGACTGCTGCCGTCCCTTCGCTACTCGGCGATCCGGGTCCGGCCGGTCCAGCGGAAGACCACCGGCTCGACCGCCGTGGCGGCGGTGCCCCGCTCGAAGTGCTCGTACCCGCCGTAGTACAGGATCTTGATCTTCATCTCGGCCCTGGACACCCGACGGCTGCGCAGATCGGCCGGCAGGCCGGCCGGGCCGCCCTCCAGGACGACATCGATGACGCCGGCGGCGTCCCGGGCGACCGGATCAGCTTGCGAAACGTCCTTCATGGCACGACCTCCGTCGCATTCCGCACACCCCACGAGCCGCCGCAGGGGCGACGCGGTTCGGTCCACACAGGTCCAACGACACCCGTTGCCGGGTGAACGGACGCTCCGCGGTCGAACGTCCTTGTCCGGTGAGCGGCCACCCGTTCAGCACCGAACGTAGTGCAGATCACATTTCGTGAGCACCCTTAGCGCACCCCTAGAAACGGCCCTGGGCAGCGACGATGCCCGGACCAGCCCGCTCGGGAGGCGGGCTCACTCCCAGCGGAAGAACCGCGTCGCCCCCAGAGCGGCGACGGCGGCCGTGACGGCCAGGGCGATCAGCTGCGGCAGTTCGGGGTCGGCCCCCGCCCACGCAGCGCCGATGGTGTCGACAGTCGCGCCGAGCGGCGAGTAGTCGGCCACGGCCGCCAAGGCACCCGGCATCCGGTCGCGGGGCAGCCAGGCGCCGGCCAGGAAGAGCAGCGGGAAGAACAGCGCGGGGCCGATCGACTGTGCCGCCCTGGCCGACGGCGCCAGCGCCGCGATCAGCAGGCCGACGGCGAACAGGCACGCGACCCCGAGGAGGAAGGCCAGCACGAACCCGGGAATGTTGGCCGGCGCCGGCTGGTCCAGCAGGAACCGCACGGCGATCGAGGTGACCACCGCACCGAGCACGCCCATGACGAGGTTGACCACGACCTGGGCGACCAGCAGCAGCGCGGGCTGCACCGGGGTGGTCGCCAGACGGCGCAGGATCCGGCGTTCCCGGTAGATGCCCAGCGCCATCGGCAGGGTGAAGAGCGCGAGCATGCCGATGGTGAGAGCCAGCGCGAGCGACGGCAGGAACGTCTGCTCGGCGTGCTGGCCGGTGTCGGCGGCGGTACCGGCACGCTGCGGCAGGCCGAAGACGAGCATCAGGCCGATCGGCAGGGCGAAGACGAAGAACAACGACACGGGCTCCCGGAGGAACAGCTTCGTCTCGACGGCGATCAGCTTGGACAGGGCGCTCACGACGACCTCCCGTCGGTCGGGGACTGCGCGGCGGCCCGGCCGCCACGGCCGGTCAGGGCGACGAAGGCGTCGTCGAGGGTGGGCTGCTCGACCCGCAGGTCCGTGTAGGTCGTCCCGCGCCCGTTGAGCACTGCCAGGACCGACTGGAGCACGTCCTTCGTGCCGGTCACCGTCACCTCCGCCCCGTAGCGACTGACCCCGGTCACGTCGGGCGCGGCGAGCAGCAGGGCGTCCTCGACCGGCTCCGCCGGGCGGAAGTGCACCCGGTGCTCGCTGCCGACCCGGGCGAGCAGGCCAGCGGGGCTGTCGATGGCCACCATCCGCCCCTTGTCGATGATCGCGATCCGGTCACAGAGTCGTTGCGCCTCCTCCATGAAGTGGGTGACCAGCACGACGGTGACGCCGCGGTCGCGAATCCGCTCGACGAGATCCCAGGTGTCCCGGCGGCCCTGCGGGTCGAGGCCCGTGGTCAGCTCGTCGAGGATGGCGATCTCCGGCCTGCCCACCAGCGCCAGGGCCACCGACAGTCGCTGCTTCTGCCCGCCGGAGAGCTTCTGGAAGTAGGTGTTGCGCTGCTCGGCCAGGCCGAGGTCGGTCAGCAGCTCGTCGATGTCGGCCCGGTTGCGGTAGAAGGACCGGTACAGGTCCAGCGCCTCCCGCACCCGCACCTTGTCCGGCAGCTGGCTCTCCTGGAGCTGGGCGCCGACGCGCTGGCGCACCTCAGTGCGGTCGCGGACCGGGTCCAGCCCGAACACCCGGACGGTCCCGCCGTCGGGACGGCGCAACCCCTGCACGCACTCGACAGTGGTCGTCTTGCCGGCGCCGTTCGGGCCGAGGACGCCGAAGATCTCGCCCTGCTCGACGGTGAAGGAAACGTCGTCGACCGCGACCTTCTCGCCGTACCGCTTCTGCAGATGATCGACCTCGATGACCGGCATCTGGGGTGGTCCTCCTTCATGTGCGGTTCGCCGTCGGGAAGGCCGACCCCTCGGCTGATCGCGGCGTCGGTTCGCGGCAACGGGCCGGACCCGGGCCGACCGACGCCCGACATCATCCGCGCAACCGATGCGCCGATCAACTGATCAGGTGACGAATCGGGGGTATCGATGCGGGAAACCATCCTCCACAGGGGTGCCGCCCGGCGACAGGGGTGTCGCCCGGTCACGCCAGGTGTCCGGGCGTCCGTCCGGGCGGGCGGCGGCGCCGGGAGGCTTCTCGCCCACGGATCCGGTGTGGCTCGTCACCGCCGTGCCGGGCAGAGCGGCAGCAACTCGTCGAGCCGGGTCAGAACGACGTCCGGGCCGGCCGTGCGCAGCGTCTCCTCGTCGGACTCGCCCCACAACGCGGCCACCGCCGTCACCCCGGCCGCCCGCGCGCTGGCCAGGTCGCTGGGCGCGTCGCCGACCATCAGCGCCTCCTCCGGCCGGGCCCCGAGCAGGTGCAGCGCCCGCCGTACGATATCGGGCGCGGGCTTCGGGCGGGGCACCTCGTCCGAGCCCACCACGTGGTCGACGAGCGGCAACAGGTCGAGCCGGCCGAGCAGGTCCCGGGCGCGTACGCCGCTGCGGCCGGTGGCCACGGCGAGCCCGATCCCCCGCCGACGCAGGGTGCGCAGCAGCTCCGCCGCGCCGACGACCGGGCTGACCCGGTGCGCAAGGCGGTTGCTCTGCCGCACGAACGGCTCGGCGAGCGCCGCTGGCAGACCCATCAGCTCCAGCACCTCCGGCAGGTACCGGCCCGGGTGGCGGCAGTACTCCTCGACCGGGGCCATGCCGTCGCCGACCACCTCGGCGTAGGCGAGGGCGAACGCCTCTCTGGCCACGGCGAGGCTGTCGACCAGCACCCCGTCGAGGTCGAACACCACCGCCCGGACACCGTCGGATGCCGCCGTCGCCCTCGCGCCCACCGATGTCACCTCCCCGCCCGCACGACCGCCACGGCCGGTAGGGGTGGCAGGCCGCGGAGACCCCCGACTACGGTCAGGACCGTTCTCCCGGCCCACCGGCGCGGCGCACTCGCCCACCCGGATCCGGCGGTACCCCACGACCCTACCTGCGTCGCGGCCCCCGGCAGGGCTCGGACCGGGCCGCTGAGAGGATCGCACCATGCCGCTGCTGGGCTGGCTGACGAAGGGCACCGACGAGCACCCGGACGCGATCCGGGTCGACGGCCGGGCGGCGTCCTGGGTGGAGCTTCGCCGCCTTGCCACGGCGGTGGCCGACGAGCTGCGCGGCGTCGACCGGGTGGCGATCGAGGCCACCGCCACCCTGGAGACCGTGGTCGGCGTGGTGGGCGCGCTGACGGCCGGGGTTGCGGTCGTGCCGATCCCGCCGGACGCCGGGCCGATGGAGCGCGATCACATCCTGCGCGACTCGGGCGCGACGGCGCTGCTGGCCCCGGTCGGCGCGGAACGCACCGTCGGTGACGCCGGCCGGCCCGTCGTACCCGTCGACCTGACCCGCCGGTCGGACACCGTCCACCCCGAGCCGGATCCGGCCTGCACCGCGGTGATCCTCTACACCAGCGGCACCACCGGCGCCCCGAAGGGCGCCGTGATCTCCCGCCGCGCGATCGCCGCCTGCCTCGACGGGCTGGCCGACGCCTGGGCATGGACGCCGGACGACCTGCTGGTGCACGGCCTGCCGCTGTTCCACGTGCACGGGCTGGTGCTCGGCGTGCTCGGACCACTGCGGCTGGGCGGCCGGCTGCACCACGTGGGCCGCCCCCGCCCCGACCGGTACGCCGCCGCCAACGGCACGATGTACTTCGGGGTGCCGACGGTGTGGTCCCGAATCGCGGCCGACCCGGACGCGGCCCGGGCGCTGCGTCCGGCGCGGCTGCTGGTCTCGGGCAGCGCGGCGCTGCCAGCGGCGGTCTTCGCCGACCTCGCCACCCTCGCCGGTCACCGGGTCGTCGAGCGGTACGGGATGACCGAGACCCTGATCACTGTGAGCGCCCGGACGGACGGCCCACGCCGGCCCGGCACCGTCGGACTGGCGCTGCCCGGGGTCCGTACGCGGCTGGTCGGCGACGACGGCACCCCGCTCCCGGCCGACGGGGCGACGATGGGCGAGCTTCAGGTCACCGGCCCCACGCTGTTCGACGGCTACCTCAACCGTCCGGACGCCGACGCGGCGAGCCGTACCCCGGACGGTTGGTTCCGCACCGGGGACGTCGCCACCGTCGACCCGGACGGCTGGCACCGGATCGTCGGCCGGGCGTCGACCGACCTGATCAAGAGCGGTGGCTACCGGATCGGCGCCGGGGAGGTGGAGGACGCACTGCTGACGCACCCGGGGGTCCGTGAGGCAGCCGTGGTGGGCACGCCGCACCCCGACCTCGGTCAGCAGGTCACCGCGTACGTGGTGGGCGACGGGGTGGGCGAGGCCGAGCTGATCGACTTCGTGGCCCGGCACCTTTCGGCGCACAAGCGACCACGCGAGGTGCGCCTGGTCGACGCCCTGCCCCGCAACGCCCTGGGCAAGGTGCAGAAGACGCGGCTCGGCGCAGACGGTTAGGACGCGACCGCCGGGATGCTGATCGCGGTGACCACCAGCCCCCGCTCGACCAGGAACCTGCCCGCGAACGCCCGCACCTCGGCCCCGCCGAACACCGGACCGGGCACCAGCAGCCGGGCCTCGAACGTGCCGGCCGGGTCGAACACGATGTCCGCCTCGGAGAAGTCCAGCCACTTGCCGGTGAGCGGGAACCACGCCTTGTACACCGCCTCCTTGGCGCTGAACAACAGGCGGTCCCAGCAGACGGCGGGGCGGACCGCGCCCAGCGTGACGGTGCGCGATCGTTCGGCCGGCAGGGCGATCGCTCCAAGCACCCCGTCGGGCAGCGGGGCGTGCGGCTCGGCGTCCACTCCGAGGCTGGCGAACGCCGCCGTACGGCCGACGACCGCCGCCCGGTAGCCATCGCAGTGCGTCATACTGCCGACCACGCCGTCCGGCCAGAGCGGAGCACCGCGTGCGCCGGAGACGATCGGCGCCGGGGCGAGGCCCAGCTCGCCGAGGGCCAGCCGGGCGCAGTGCCGCACGGTGGTGAACTCCCGGCGTCGTTTCTCCACCGACCGTGCCACCAGCGCCTCCTCCTCGGGGAACAGGGTCACGCCGGCGGGATCGGTGAAGGACTCGGACACCGCCACGGTGGGGGGCAGGATCTGCTCGATCACGGTGGCCGATGGTAGGCGCTGCGGCACCCCTCGCCGCGGCGGACCTCGGCGATAGGTGCACCATAGGGGTCGGGTACGGGTGCCGGCCTGCACGGGACAGGTGCCACTCTGGGCGCCGTCCCGGTCCTGCGGGCGGGGGCACCTGGATCTGGGGCGGATGGACGCGGGAATGGCGATGCTTACTGGCAAAGTGGTGCGGTTCGACGAGGTGCGGGGCTACGGGTTCATCGCTCCGGACGACGGCAGCGACGACGTGTTCGTGCACGCGAACATGCTCGACGGCGACAAGTGGGCACTGACGCCCGGCGTCCCGGTCGAGTACGACGCGGTGGAGACCGAGCGCGGGCCCAAGGCCGTGCTCGTGCGGGTGTCCGGCGTCGCCCCGGGT
Organism: Micromonospora sp. AB353; assembly: GCF_049538395.1. Taxonomy (NCBI): domain Bacteria; kingdom Bacillati; phylum Actinomycetota; class Actinomycetes; order Micromonosporales; family Micromonosporaceae; genus Micromonospora; species Micromonospora sp. AB353. The sequence continues at coordinate 8,786 of NZ_JBMVFV010000033.1, forward strand.
GCGGATCGCGTCCCGACGGCCGGTGCGGGGCTGTCCGCCCGGGCCGGCGTCACGGTCGGCGGCGGGCGCAGCAGGGACAGCGGGCAGGCCACGGGCGGCGCGGAGGACGACGAGGGCCTGTGCGACGTCCTCTCCGAGCGGGCCTTCTCCGCGGAGACCACCGAGGCGCTGGTGACCTCCGTGCCGGACCTGACCGGAGCGCAGATCGTGGCGGTACGTACGAGGATGCTGGAGCTGGCCCGGCGGCACGGCTGGGTGGAGGGCTGACCGTGGCGGGGGCGGGTCACCGCTGCCCGCTGTCCGGCCGTCTCAGCCGCCGGCGATCAGCAGGGACTTCCTGATCCGCCCGAAGGCGCTGCGCGGCAGCTCGTCGACGAAGTGCACCCGCCGGGGGCGCTGGCCCGCCGAGAGGTACCGGCCGACGTGGTCGATGAGCACCTGCGCGGTCACCCCCTCGGCGACGACGTAGGCGGTGACCTGCTCGCCGAGCGCGTGGTGCGGCGTGCCGACGACGGCGGCGTCGCGCACGCCGGGGTGGCTCAGCAACGCCTCCTCGATCTGCCCGGCGGGCATCCGCCGGCCCCGGCTGTGCACCACGTCGAGCCCGCATCGCCCGATGATCCGGTACGTGCCGTCGGGAGCCACGCTGGCCAGGTCCCCGGTGGCGTGCCAGCGACCGGCGGCGAGGCTCCGCCCGCCGACGTACCCGCTGAACAGCATCGGCCCGCAGACGCTCAGCTCGCCCGCCGACTGGCCGTCGGCCGGCACCGGCCGGTCCTCGCGGTCCAGCACGCGCGTCTCGACGCCGGGCAGGGGGGTGCCGACAGCGTCCGGAACCGTACGCTCGCCGGCCCGCCCGGTCAGCGCGACGAGCGTCTCGGTGGTGCCGTAGGCCTGCACCGGCCGGTGCGAGGTGAGCAGTCGGAGCCGCTCGGCCACGGCGCGGGCCAGCGGGCCGTCCGCGGAAACGAGGATCCGCGCCGCGGACAGCGGCCGGGCCCGGTGGCCGTCCAGCGCTATCCTCGCCCACTGGTCGGGCGACGCCAGGTGCACGGAGCCGACCGGCCCGGTGCCGGCGTGGTCGAGGTGGACGAAACGGCTACCGGCCCGCAGCGCGCCGAGCAGGCCGACGACCAGACCGTACGCCCGGAACAGCGGGGTGCCCTGGACGACCACGTCCTCCTCGCTCCAGTGCCACGCACGGGCCAGAAGGTCGAGGTCGGCGGCGATGGCGCGGCGCGAGATGCGCACCCCTCGCGGCGGCCCTGATGCGCCACCGGTGTAGAGGATGACGGCGTCGCTGCCCGGGGCGGGCTCGGGATGCCGCGTCGAGGCGTGTTCTCGCAGGTCGACCGGGACCGTGGACAGGCCGTCGGCCCCGGACGGGGCACGGCCGAGGATCACCGTCGCTCCGGACTGCCGCAGGATACGGCGGCGTTCGCGTTCGTCGGCGCCGGGAGGCAGCGGTACGAGCGGCGCCCCGGCGAGGAGGGCGCCGAGCATTCCGACCACCGCTTCCAGCGTCGGTGTGCCGTCGACCGCGACCGCGGTCGCGCCCCTGATCCGATCAGCGACGGCGGTGACGCAGCCCAGCAGGGCCTCGCTGGAGAGGGCTCTTCCGGCCACCGTGACCGTGTCGGCCCGATCCGCACCGAATCCACGCAGCACCGGCAGCAGTGTCATCTGCGCTATCCCCTGCGCGGGGCCGCAACGAGTCGCGGCGGCAGCTGGGACATCACGACGGCCACAGAACCCTTCAGGTCTCGGGCCTGCACGGCCCCATGTCCGGCTATCCAGACGGTGGAGACCGGGTGCCCCGAAATTAGGGCCGGGCTATCGTCGGGCACAACCCCTAGCCGCCGAGTCCGAATCCCCCTGTCCGGGCCTACTGGCCAGCCAGGACCGGATCCCGTCCGTCCGGACACAACGGCCGGCCCGAGCGCTCACTGCGGCTCGGCGCACAATGCAGAGAGCGCATTTGTCCTCAGCGAGCGAAAAGCAATCGGAAAACGTCTTTCTCAATGCCCGGCAGCTCGCCGTCACGACTTTATCGCATTGACGCGTGCCGCATGAGATCAGCCTTCAGGCCGAATGGTACCGCGGACCTCCGCAACCAACAGGACACTCGGATGCATAATTCCTTTTCATACATAATCGCAGAATCTCCCAAACGTCCGAATCGTGACCCGCCGACGCACACCAAGCCTCGACCGCCGGCAGGATCGGACAGGCATCGACCGCAGTTCCGGCATCGATGCCTTACATCGCAACAATCGAGCGTCTCCGGCAATTGCCGGAGACCCGACCAGCCCCACAGCCCCACCCCGGGGGCGGACGACACCTCCACGCCAGCTTCCGGCACCACGCCCGCCCGCGCCGTGATCGGCACGGGCGGGGTCACGAACGCCGAGTTCAACGACGCTGAGGCCCAGCTCGACGTCTCCGCACGCCGCAACCGCGGGCGGCATCGAACACCTCGGCGAGAGCGACCGACAACGCCCGGACGCCGGATTAGCACGGAAATGCCCATTCGCCAATCAGCAGGCGGGCCGAATAAGCGGAACCATCGGCTCATGGGAGCGCTCTGTCACGGTACGGGACCAGCCGGCGACTTTCCGTCGCCACCCCCGGTCAGGATCCCCCGAGACAAGTAACCCATGTTTGCTCATCCTTTACACGACTCGGCTTGCCGCCCAATTGCCCAACTGCCATACTCCCACCATCAAGGAGGTCGATAGGAAGTGTCGACCCCGAGAGGGCTGGGGAATTATCGCCGACGCACACGGGAACGCGGCTCGCAGCAGCCAACCGGTCAAGTCGGTCGATGGCGCACCGGCAAAGCTCGACACCAGTCGATACTTGCCGATAACGGAATGGGTCAAGAATTGCCGGTCTCCAATCTGGTCGAGCTGTCGGGCCGCACCGGGCACGCGGCCCTCCCCCGGAGGGGGCGGTGATGGAGCTGACCGAGCGCTCAAGCCAGCTCGGCCTGCTGGAGCGCCGACTCGCAGACCTGCTCCGCGGCGGCACCTCGCCGACCGACCGGCCGGTGACCGTGCTGACCGGCCCGGTCGGCTCCGGCAAGACCGCGCTCTCACAGACCTTCGCCCGGCGCGCCTGCGACGCCGGAGCACGGGTCATCGGCGCGAGCGCCTCCCGCGCGGAGCGCAGCGTACCGCTGGAGGTCGTCCGGCAGCTCGTCCGCGCGGTGCCGTCGTGCGCCGCGGACGCCCCCGACATCCGGGCCCGCCTCGCCCGGCTGCTGGACGCGGGCGCCCTCGCATGGAGCGACGCCGATCCGGCGGACGCGGAGAACGCCCGGCTCACCGCCGCCATCGGGCGCGCCCTGCTCGAACTGACCTCGCGGGGGCCGCTGGTCATCGTGGTGGACGACATCCACCACGCGGACGTGCCGTCGCTGCGCTGTCTCGATTACGTGGCCCGGCGGCTCGCCGGCCTACCCGTGCTGATGGTCCTGACGGAGGCGCCACGCACCCGGCCGTGGCAGGCGGACGTGCACGCCGAGATGCTGCAACCGGCGAAGCTGCACCGCATCCGCCTGCCGCTGCTCACCGCCGAGGGGACGTTCCAGCTGCTCGCCCAGCGGCTCGACATCCCGCTCGCCCGCAGCATCGCCGAGGAGAGCCACCGGATCAGCGGCGGGAATCCGCTCCTGGTGCATGCGCTCGCCGATGACCAGGCAGCCGCGCCACGGTCCGCCGACGCCCCGGCGGTCGGCGAGTCGTTCCGGGAGGCCGTGCTGAGCTGCCTGTACCGCTGCGACCGCCTGGTGCTCAACGCCGCCCGGGTGCTCGCCGTGACCGGCGAGCCGCTGCACGGCAGCCTGCTGCCGCATCTCGTCGACGCCCGGCTGCACCCCGCGCTGGGCGCTGTCGACAAGTCGACCAGCGCGGGGCTGATCGACGAACAGGGGTTGCGCCACCCGGCGGTGACCCAGGCCGTGATCGACGGGATGACCGCCGAGGAACGCGTACGGCTGCATCTGGGAGCAGCCCGCCTGCTGCACGACGACGGCGCGCCCCCGGCCCGGATCGCGCCGCACCTGGTGGACATCGGCGAGCTGGCCGAACCCTGGATGGCGCAGACCCTGCTGGACGCCGGCGAGCAGGCGCTGCTCGACGGCGAGGTGGAGACCGCCCTGCGGTACCTGCGCCGGGCGCACCGCAGTGGCGTCGGCGCGTGTCTGCGGGCGCGGATCCGCTCCGCGCTGGCGCGCGCCGAGTGGCGACTCGACCCGCAGGCCACGATCCCCCACCTGGTCAGCGTCGCCACCGCCATCCGGGCCGGGCACCTCGGCAGCCAACAGGCCGCCGGTCCCATCCAGTACCTCCTCTGGCACGGTGAGATCGACAAGGCCGTCGACCTGGTCAGGCACCTGAGCGAGCGGTCGGATCCCGCCGATCCGCAGTCCGTGGCCGAGCTGCTCATCATCACCGGCTGGATCTCGACGCTCTATCCCGGGGTCATGGTCGACCGGCCCGCGCCCGCCGTGGCCGCGCGGGATCCGCTCACGCTGGCCCGGGTCAAGCACGGGCTCAGCGGAGTCACCCTGCTGTCCGGCGTGCTGGCCCGGGGGGACGCGGGCGTGGTCGAGAAGGCCGAGCGGACACTGTCGACCACCGGGCCGGACGACGAACCGCACATGTGGAGGGTCATCTGCGCCCTCATCGCCATGATCTACGCCGACCAGCTCGACCTGGCCGACGACTGGTGCGACCGGCTGGACCGCCACCTCACCACCCCGCACCACCCCACCCCCTCGGCCACGCTCACCGCCCTGCGGGCCGCCGTCGCCGGCCGGCTCGGCGACCTCCCCCGCGCCGGCAAGCTGGCCGACGAGGCACTGGGGCAGCTCTCGCCGAAAGGCTGGGGGGTGGTGATCGGGATACCTCTCGCCGTCCGGATACGGGCCCTGACCTACATGGACCAGCTCGACACGGCGGCCGCCTGCCTTCAGGTGCCGGTGCCGCCGGCGATCTTCGAGACCCCGCTCGGGCTGCACTACCTGCACGCCCGTGGGACGCACGCCCTCGCCGCGGGAAGCCCCGAGGCCGCGCTGGCCGACTTCCAGCTCTGCGGGCAGCTGATGCAGCGGTGGCAGCTGGACTTCTCGGGCCTGGTGCCGTGGCGCACCGAGTCGGCTCGGGCGCTGCTCCGGATGGGCCGCCGTCAGCAGGCGCGCAAGCTGGTGCGCGACGAGTTGGCCCGGCTGCGCCCCCTCCATGTCCGGTACCGGGCCGCGGCCCTGCGGGTTCTGGCCGCGACCGAGGAGGGACAGGAACGGATCCCGCACCTGCGCAGCGCCGTACGGCTGCTGCGGCAGTGCGGCGACCGGATGGAACTGGCGCACAACCTCGCCGACCTCGGTCACGCTTACGAGCAGGCCGGCGACCGGCGGCAGGCCCGCGCCGCGACCCGGTCGGCCCGGGCTCTCGCGGAGGAGTGCGGCATCCCGACGTTGTGGCCCAGCGCCCTGTCGACCAGAGACGGTGCCACCGGCAGCCGGACGGGTGCGGCGGTCGTGGTCCAGGGCCTGACGGACACCGAATCCAGGATGGCCACCCTGGCCGCCCAGGGTCACACCAATCGTGAGATCGCCGAGAAGTTCTTCCTGACGGTCAGCGCGATCGAACAGCGAATGACGCGCATCTACCGGAAGCTGGACGTCAACTCACGCAGCGAACTCGCCGGACGGCTGCGGTTCGACCGCCCCGGTACGACGGTGCTGGATCCGCTGACGCGGGGCACGGACCCCCCGGGCGGCCGTCCGTCCGGCCCTCGGCCGCGCTGATCCCGGTCGGGCTTCCGCACGGAACAGCCGCCGGGCGTCACGCGACCGTCGCCCTCGCCGACCGTCGCGAAGAGTTCGCTCACCACCACTGTGGGTACCGCCAGGCGCACGCCGGGAGTCGCAGTGTGGCACCATCAAGCTCTACGCCCCGACGCCAGCCGCTCACCGGCGTGTCGCCTCCCCCGGGCCGATCGGCTCCAACACCTCTCACCCCGAATCGCGCAACCCCTAGATGCCTTCTGGAGCCGCAGGTTTGGGTGCGAAACGATGGGGTCTCACGCCCGTTGTCGCACCATCATGCCGGTGCCAGACTCGCCTCGACACGCGGACCGTACGGCGAGAAGACCGGTCCGACGAAGGATTTCAGGTCCACCCGGCGTAGCCGCCCGGCGCGCTCCACCCCTACCCGTCGAGACGCGGGCGGAGGGGCGGCTGTCTCCGGCAGGGGTGGCGGTGTCGGGCCGCACCGGCGTTTCCAGGCCCGCGCCGCGTACAAGGAGGGCTTACGCGCAGGTGTTGGTTCAGCAAGAGGAACAGATCACCCGTCTGCGGCGCGTGTTCCACGCGTGCGAAGAGCAGCAGCGCGGACACGTCGCGCTGGTCACCGGCGCCGTGGGCAGCGGCAAGACCAGCCTACTGGAGTCGTTCGGCGAGTGGACGGCCGGCTCCCGCGGGCAGGTGATGAGCGCGACCGGCTCGCGGGCGGAGCGCGGTCTCCACCTGGGAGTCGTCGGGCAGCTTTTCCACAGTGCACGACTCGCCCCGGAGGCCGCCGCCCACGTCGAGAAGCTGCTGCGCGACGCCACCTCCGCGGTGCCGTTGCCCGAAGTCGGCGGCGAGGCGTCCGACGGAGACCGGGCCTGGGCACCCCTGCTGCACGGCCTCTTCACCACCCTGATCGACCTGACGGCCAACGGGCCCCTGGTCCTCCTCGTCGACGACGTGCACCACGCGGACCCGGCCTCGCTGCACTGCCTGCTCTACGTGACCCGACGGTTGCGCCACGCCCGGATCATGGTCGTGTTCGCGGAGGCGTCGACGCTGCGCCCGCCGCACCCGCTGTTCCGCGCCGAGCTGCTCAGCCAGCCGCACTTCTCCCGGATCGGCCTGCCACCACTGACCGTCGACGCCGTCGCCCGGCTGGTCGAGGGCGCCGTCGACGACGCCGACACCCGCAGGACCGCGGAACACTACGTACGGATCACCGGAGGCAATCCACTGCTCACCCGGGCGCTGCTCGACGAACGGGCCGGTGGCGAGGGCAGCGACCACGATCTTCCGTCCGTCGGTGACGCGTTCGACCAGGCCGTGCTCGGGTGCCTCTACCGCCACGAGCCCGGGGTACGCCGGGTGGCCCAGGCGCTCGCCGTGCTCGACCGGCCCGCGTCGACCGAACTGCTCGGCCACCTCCTCGACGTGATGCCCGCGACCACTGTCCCGGCGGTGCGCGTGTTGCGTACCTCGGGTCTGATGGAGTCCGACCAGCTACGCCACTCGCGTATCCTGCACTCGATCCTCGCTGACATGTCGGCCGACGAGCGGCGCGGCCTGCACCAGCGGGCCGCCGAGGTGCTGCACGACCGCGGCGCCGAGGCGAGCGTGGTGGCCGAGCACCTCGTGGCCGCCGGTGCGACGGTGGCCGGCTGGCGGGTGCCGGTGCTCCAGGACGCCGCCGGTCACGCGCTCTCGTCCGGCCGGCCCGACGTGGCGGCAGCCTGCCTGCGGCTGCTCGCCAGCGCGCCGGTGGACGAGCGGCAACGCACCGCCACCACCGAGATGCTGGTGAATGCCCGCTGGCAGCTCAACCCGTTGACGGTGAACGGGCAGCTGACGGAACTGGTGCAGACGGCGCGGGCCGCCGGCTGGTCCACCGATGCGAGCCTCTCCGCCGTGCCGTACCTGCTCTGGCAGGGCCGCGTCGACGAGGCTGCCGAGGCCGTCAGCGGCTTCTCGGCGGACGAGGAGCAGGCTCCGGCCACCCCGCCCGGCCGCCTGCGGATCATGCAAGTTCTGGTCTCCCTCTCCCACCCGGACCACCTGGCGAGCGTACGGCAGACCCCGGCCACCTGGAGCCGCGCGGCCAGCGCACCGACCACCGTCAGCCCGCTCCTGCAGGCGGTCACGGTGCTCGGCACCGCGCTGACGCCGACCGCCGACAACGACACGGTGCAGACCGCCGAGCAGATCCTGCAGCGCCACCACACGGACGACGGCGCCCTCGGCCTGCTGACCGCGCCCCTGCTGGCGCTGCTCTGGGCCGGCCGGTCGGACCGGGCCACGGTCTGGGGCGACGTGCTGCTCGACCGGCCGGTGGTTCAGCACGCGCCGGGCTGGCGGGCGGTGATCCGGGCGATCCGGGCGGAGGCGGCCCTGCGCGTCGGCGATCTGCCCGGTGCCGAGCACCACGCCGGCGCGGCCCTGGAGGACATGCCAGCCCCCGCCTGGGGAGTGGCGATCGCCGGACCGCTGTCTACCCTGATCGCGTCCGCGACGGAGTCGGGCCGGTTCGCCGAGGCCGACCGGTGGCTGGCCCACCCGACCCCGCCCGGCATGTTCCGCACCCCGTTGGGCCTGCACTACCTGGCCGCACGCGGCCGGCACCACCTGGCCGTACGCCGGCCGCACGCCGCCACCACCGACCTGCGGCGCTGCGGCGAGCTGATGCGCACGTGGGGGATCGACGCGGCCGGACTGGTGCCGTGGCGGCTGGAGCTGGCCCGGGTGCAGCTCAGCGTCGGCAACAAGACGCAGGCCATGCAGCTCCTGCAGGAGCAACTGCGGGTGCCGCACGGGGTCGACGACCGGACCCGGGGCCGTACGCTGCGCCTGCTCGCCACCACCGCCGCCCAGGACCACCGGCGCAAGCTGCTCTCCGAGGCGGTCAACCTGCTCCAGTCCAGCGGCGACCGGTTGGAGCTCGTCCGCGCCCTCGGCGACACCGGTCAGACGCTACAGCGCGCCGGAGACTCCGCCCGCGCCCGGCTGCTCGTCCGCCGCGCCTACCAGCTCGCGCAGGACTGCGGGGCGTCGGTGCTGGCTCAGCGGCTGATCCGCCGGGAGCCGGGCAGTGGACTGCCGGCGTACCCGGCCGCCGCCGAACTCCAGGAACCGGACGACGGGCTGAGCGACGCCGAGCGGCGCGTTGCCGCGCTGGCCGCACACGGCCACACCAACCGCCAGATCTCCAGCAAGCTCTTCATCACGGTGAGCACTGTCGAGCAGCACCTGACCCGGGTCTACCGCAAGCTCGACGTGAAGCGCCGGACCGACCTGCCGTCGCGGCTCGTCGTGTACGCCGAGACGCTGGCCGACGAGACACCGAGCGCCACGTCCTGACGGCTGTCGCAGGGGCGCGGTGACCACCGGCCCCCTGCGACACGGGGCGAAAGCGAGGGCCCGAACCGCAGGTGCGGTTCGGGCCCTCGGCGGACCGCGCGGGCGGTCAGTCCATGGCGCGACGCATGAAGCCACGCATGCCGATCGCCGAGAACGCCACGAAGACCCCGGTGAGGACACACATGCACAGCCAGAGCGGCAGCGACTCGACCCCCGGCGGGCCGACGAGCGACCGGGTCGCCTCGCTGATGTAGGTCAGCGGGTTCAGCGAACAGATCACCTGATACCAGCGCAGCGAGTCCAGGCCGAGCAGCGGGAACTGGGTGGCACCGGTGAACATGATCGGGGTCATCACCACGGTGAACATGATCTGGATGTGCTGCGTGGGCACCAGGGTGCCGAAGGCGAGACCGACCGCCGCGCCGACCAGCGCACCGATCGCCAACACCCCGACCACCTTGAGCACCACCGCCCAGGGCCAGGTGACGCCGAGCATGAGCATGCCGACCGGGATCAGCACCACACCGGCGATCAGGCCACGGATGCCCCCGAAGACGATCTTCTCCAGCGCCACCAGCGGGGTCGCCATAGGCGCCAGGAGGCGGTCCTCGATCTCCCGGGTGAAGGAGAAGTCCATCATCATCGGCAGCGCGGTGTTCTCCAGGCCGATCAGGAAGGCGTTCAGCGCGATGACGCCGGGCAGCAGCACGTTGGAGAAGTCGTCGCTGGCGTAGCCCAGGTCGCTGAGCACCTTGCCGAAGATCAGCAGCATGAACAGCGGCTGGATGAAGACCTGGAGCAGGAAGCCGACCAGCTCCCGGCCGGTGACGAACAGGTCCCGCGAGAGCACCGCGCGGAAGGTGGCAAGCTGGTCCAGCGCGCGCACCGGCGGCGGCGCCGCGGGCGGTGACGGCGCGGACGGGGGGGCGGGGGCGGTGACGCTCACCGAAGTTCCCTTCCGGTCAGGTGGATGAAGACATCTTCCAGACTGGGCTGGCCGATGTTGAGGTCACGAACCTCGCAACCCAGGTCGGCGAGGATCTTCATCGCCATCGGGATGGCGTTGGCCGGCTGGCCGCTGGTGTAGACCCGGAAGGACAGGGGGGCGTCCGAGTCGGCGGGCGCGTCCGGGACCGGGGCGGGCATCGGCATCGCCGGCATGCCGGGAAACGCCGGCGCGGCGACGGGCACCTTGGCGGTCATCTTGAAGTGTTCCACCTGCTCCACGTCGGGGATCGCATCGAGCGCGGCCCGCACCTCCTCGGCGGAGGCGCCGGGGGTCACCACGAGGGTCAGGGTGCTGCTGCCCGGCAGCGTACGGGTCAGCGCGGACGGCGTGTCCATGGTGAGCAGCTTTCCGTGGTCGACGATGCCGACCCGGTCGCAGAGCTTCTCCGCCTCGTCCATGTCGTGTGTGGTGACCACCACTGTCACGCCGTCCCGTTTCAGCTCGGCGATCCGGTCGTGCACGAAGAGCCGGGACTGCGGATCGAGGCCCGCCGACGGCTCGTCGAGGAAGAGCACCCGGGGCGAGTGCATCAGCGCGCGGGCGATCATCGTCCGCTGGGCGAGGCCGCCCGACAGGAAGTCGGTGCGGTGGTTCGCGAAGTCCTTGAGCCCCATCTGGTCCAGCAACTCGTCCGCCCGCCGGATGCGCTGCGCCCGGGGCACCCGGTGGTAGGCCGCGTGGAACAGCAGGTTCTGCCGGACGGTCAGCGCCCGGTCCAGGTTCACCCGCTGCGGTACGACCGCCAGCAACTGCCGGGCGGCGGCGGGCGAGCCGATCACGTCCGCGCCGCACACCCGGGCCCGGCCCGAGGTGGCCCGCACCCGTGTGGTCAGCACCCCGATCGTCGTCGTCTTGCCCGCACCGTTCGGCCCGAGCAGGCCGAAGACCTCACCGGCGGCGACGGAGAAACTCAGCCCGTCCACCGCCGGTGGCATGTTGGGCTGGTACCGCTTGACCAGCTCCGTGACCACCACTGCCTCGTCCACGTCGTCATGCTCCGTCCTGGAACGTCGGTCCGATAGATGTATGTACGCCGATAGGGGGCGCTAGGGGCACGCCAGGGGCGGAACCGGTCACAGGCCCCGCGCGGCCAGCCAGCGCTGGACCGTGCCGGCGAGTTCCGGCCCCCGGTCGGCGACCATGCTGAAGTGGTCGCCGGCCGCGTCGACAGCCTCGTGCGGGTAGGGCCAGCGCGACCGCCAGCCGTCCGGTTCGCCGTCCCACTCCCCCAGCGGCTCGGTGGCCCGCACCAGCAGGGTCGCCGCCGCCATCTCGGTCGGCTGCCAGTCCAGGAACAGCGGCAGGTAGCCCGCCCACGCCGTCGTCCGCCAGTCGTCCATCGGCGTGTACGCGGTGTCCCGGTCGATCATCCCGTCGAGAAGCTGCGGCACCCACCCGCCGAGCACCTCGCTGTCGGCCGGGTAGGTGTCCATGAGCACCACCGCGTCCGGCGGGCGGCCCTGGCGTTCCAGTTCCCCGGCGAGCAGGTTGGCCACCATCGCACCACCGGAGTGACCGGCCAGCACGAACGGGCCGGCACCGACGGTACGCAGCACCGTGTCGGCGTGCACCCGCAGCAGCGCGTCGAGGTCAGCGGGAAGCTCCTCGCCCACGCCGAACCCGGGGTTGGGCAGGGCCCACACGTCACGTACGCCCCGGAAGCCGGCGGCCAGCCGGGCGTACTCGTGCGCGCCGGAGAGCAGCGACATCGTGCAGCAGCACACCAACTGCGCCCGGGCGCCGCCCTCGGCCAGCCGGAGGATTCCGGCCGGGCGGGTGAGCTGCGCCGGCTCGCGGAAGCTGGGGCGGAACTGGGCGAGCTTGACCAGCAGTTCGGCATACCCGGCCGGGTTCTCGCGCGCCTTCGGCTGGTTGAACAACCCGCCGAGCAGTCCGCCGCCGGCACTCTCCCCGGCAGGGCCACCGGCGTCGTCCGCGCCGTCCCCGGCCGCCGCCGCGCCGAGGAGCCGGCCGAGCAGGTGAACGGCCAGCGCCGTAGGGGTGGGGTGGTCGAAGAGCAGGGTCGCCGACAGCTCCACCCCGGTCTCCTGGCGCAGCGCGTCGCGCAGTTCCAGTGCGGTCAGCGAGTCGAAGCCGAGTTCCAGGAAGTCCCGGTCGGCCTCGACCGCGTTGGGCGAGGCGTGCCCGAGGACGGTGGCCACCCGCGCCCGGACCAGGTCCAGCAGGATCCGGTGCCGGTCGCCGGCCGCAACGCCGGCCAGCCGCTCGCGCAGCGCGCGGGCGGGATCGGTCGCGGCATCGCCGGCCTCCGGCTCCGCGCCGGCCGTCGCCTCGGGCACGCCGCGCAGTAGCGCGCTGGGCCGTACGGCGGTGAAGGCCGGCACGAACGCGCGCCAGTCGAGGTCCGCCACGGCCACCTGGTCGTCGCCGCGGACCAGAGCCTGCCCCAGCGCGGACAGGGCCAGGTCGGCGGGCAGCGGCCGGACCCCCCGGCGGCGCAACTGCGCCGCGTCGGTGATCTCGTCCGCCCAGGGCACCCACGCGACGACGGTGGCCGGGCGGCCGGCGGCACGCCAGCCCGCGGCCAGCGCCGCCAGCCCGGCGCCCACGGCGGCGGCGACCGCCGCTCCCCCGCTGCCCCAGACGGCGGCCGTCGAGGCGAAGACGACGAACTCGTCGACCGGTAGGCCGGCGCAGGCCCGCCCGAGCAGTTCCACGGCGGCGGTACGGGCGGCCACGGCGTCGGCCAGGTCGTGCGGGTCCAGTACCGCCACCGGGTCGCCGGCCCCGTCGGAGTCGGCGACGTGCAGGACGGTACGGATCTCGCTGCCGGTGGCGGCCAGCCGGTCCAGCACCTCGGGCAGCCCGTCCAGGTCGCCGACGGCGGTGACGGTGACGTCCGGGCCGGGCGGGTCGGCATCCGCCACCGGCCCCACGAGGACGAGGTGCGACGCGCCGCGCTCGGCGAGCCAGCGCAGCAGGTGCGGGGTACGCACCTGCGCGGACCCGTGCACCAGGACCGCGCCGCGGGGCCGCCAGTCCGTATCGGTGGCGCCGGCCGGGGCCCGGCGGAGCCGCCGGACATACACCCCGCCGGTGCGTACCGCCACCTGGTCCTCGTCGCCGCCGGACGCGACGACCCGGGCGAGCGCGGCGAGCGCGACGTCGTCCGGCTCCGCCGGCAGGTCGACCAGCCCGCCCCACAGGCGTGGCTGCTCCAGCGCCAGCACCCGGCCCAGGCCCCAGAGGTACGCCCCGGCCACGCCGGGAGCGGCGTCGTGCGCGTCGACGGCCACCGCGCCCCGGGTCACCGTCCACATCGGCGTGCCGTTCCCCGCAGCGGCGAGGGTCCGCACCAGCGCGGCCGTCCCGGCGAGCGCGCCGGTTCCCGCGCCGGCCGCCGGGTTCTCCGCCGCCAGCAGCGAGACCACGACCGACCAGGTGCCGTCGGCGAGCGAGGCCCGGACGACAGCGTCCAGGTCGTCTCCGACCGTGACCAGCGTCGGGTCCAGGCCCTCGGCGCGCAGCACGGTGAGCACCGCGGTGGCGTCGGTGCCGGCCCCAGCCACCAGCAGGCATCGGCCGGTCGGCGTGGTACGGGCGGGGGGCAGGTCGACGCGTTCCCAGTCGGCGCGGTAGCGCAGCCCGTCCAGCTCCGATCCGCGACGCCGCCGGTCCCGGTAGGAGGCGAGGGCGGGCAGCACGTCGGCGAGCGCGTCCTGCCGGTCGGCGGGCAGGCCGAGCGCGGCGGCCAGCTCGGCCGGTCGTCCCTGCGCCACGGCCGCCCAGAACTCCTCGTCCTCTCCGGTCGCGGCGGGCGGGACGAGATCCACCGTGGGCGGGTCCGGCCAGAAACGCTCGCGGTGGAAGGCGTAGGTGGGCAACTCGACACGCGCGGCGTCGCTGCCGCCGAAGGGAGCCGCCCAGTCGACCCCGGCACCGCGCAGGTCGACCGCGGCCAGCGCGGCGAGCAGCGTGGTCGCCTCCGGCTGGTCCCGGCGGGCGAGCGGCACGAAGGCCGCCGGTTCCATGTCGGGCAGGCACTCCCGGGCCAGCACGGTCAGCGCGCTGTCGGGGCCGAGTTCCACGAAGGTTCCGACGCCGCCGGCGGCGAGGGTGGCGACGCCCGCGTGGAAACGGACGGTGTCCCGGACGTGGTCGACCCAGTAGCCCGGGTCGGTGGCCTGGGCGGCGGTGAGCGGCTCGCCGGTGCGGTCGGAGACGATCGGAAGGTTCGGCGGGTGCCACGCGACCTTCTCCGCGACGATCCGGAAGTCGGCCAGCATGGCGTCCATCCGGGCGGAGTGGAAGGCGTGGCTGACCCGCAGCCGACGGGACCGCCGGTCCTCGGCGGACAGCCGCCGCCCGGCCGCGAGCACGGCCTCCTCGTCGCCGGAGAGCACCACCGACCGGGGGCCGTTCACGGCGGCCAGGGACACCCGCTCGTCGAGCAGCGGGACCACCTCCGCCTCGGACGCCTGCACCGCCAGCATCGCCCCGCCGGGCGGCAACTGCTGCATGAGCCGGGCCCGGGCGGCCACCAGGGTCGCCGCGTCGGCCAGCGACAGCACCCCGGCGACGTGTGCCGCGGCCAGCTCGCCGACCGAATGGCCCAGCAGGAACTGCGGGCGTAGCCCCCATGCGGTGACCAGCCGGTAAGCGGCGACCTCGTAGGCGAACAGCGCCGGCTGGGTGAACTCGGTACGGTCCAGCAGATCCGCGCCGGGCGAGCCGGCCTCGGCGCAGACCACCTCCCGCAGCGGCCGGCTCAAGTGCCGGTTCAGCTCCCCGGCCACCTCGTCGAAGGCGGCGGCGAAGACCGGGAACCGGCGGCACAGCTCGGCGCCCATGCCGAGGCGCTGGGCACCCTGCCCGGTGAAGAGGAACGCGACCTTGCCGGCCGGGCGGGCCACGCCTCGCACCACGCCGGGGGTGTCGCGCTCTTCGGCGACCGCCTGCAGGCCGGCCCGCAGCGCGTCGCGGTCCCCGCCGATCACCGCTGCCCGGTACGGCAGGGCCGCCCGGGTGGTGACCAGCGAGTACGCCACGTCGGCGGGGGTCAGGTCGGGGTGATCGGCCAGATGCGCCAGCAGCCGCCGCGCCTGCCCGGCCAGGGCCGGTGCGGAGCGGGCCGAGACGATCCACGGTACCGGCGGGGCGGGCGTACCGGCCGGCCGGGCGCCGTCGGTGTCCGTCGCGGCGGCCTGCTCGATGACGACGTGTGCGTTGGTGCCGCTGATGCCGAACGCGGAGACCGCGGCCCGGCGCGGCTGCCCGGTCTCCGGCCATGGCTGCGGGCCGGTCAGCAGGGACACCGCCCCGGCCGACCAGTCGACGTGCGGGGTGGGCTCGTCCACGTGCAGCGTGGGCGGCAGCACCCCGTGCCGCATCGCCAGCACCATCTTCATCACCCCGGCCACGCCCGCCGCCGCCTGGGTGTGCCCGATGTTCGACTTCACCGAGCCGAGCCACAACGGCCGCTCCGCGGACCGGCCCTGCCCGTACGTCGCGATCAGCGCCTGCGCCTCGATCGGATCACCCAACGTGGTGCCCGTACCGTGCGCCTCGACGACATCCACCTGGTCGGCACCCAGCCCCGCGTTCGCCAGAGCCTGCCGGATCACCCGGCGCTGCGACGGGCCGTTCGGAGCGGTCAGCCCGCTGCTCGCACCGTCCTGGTTGACGGCACTGCCGCGCAGCACGGCGAGGACCGGGTGGCCGTTGCGGCGGGCGTCGGAGAGCCGCTCGACGAGCAGCACGCCGGCCCCCTCGGACCAGCCGGTGCCGTCGGCGGCGGCCGCGAACGACTTGCACCGGCCGTCGGTGGACAGGCCCCGCTGCCGGGAGAACTCCACGAAGACGGTCGGGGTGGCCATCACCGACACCCCGCCGACCAGCGCCATCGTGCATTCGCCCAGCCGCAGCGCCTGGCAGGCGAGGTGCAGCGCGACCAGCGACGAGCTGCACGCGGTGTCCACGGTGACCGCCGGCCCCTCCAGCCCGAGAGCGTAGGAGATCCGGCCGCTCGCCACGGCTGCGGCGCTGCCGGTGCCGAGGTAGCCCTCGACGCCGCCGGTGACCCCGGTGAGCAGGGCCGCGTAGTCACCCTGGCTGCTGGTTGCCGCGTAGACACCGGTGGGCGTGCCGCGCAGCCGGGTGGGGTCGATGCCGGCCCGCTCGAACGCCTCCCAGGCGGTCTCCAGCAGCAGCCGCTGCTGCGGGTCCATGGCGAGGGCCTCGCGGGGGCTGATGCCGAAGAACGCCGGGTCGAAGTCCCCGGCGGAGTAGAGGAACCCGCCCTCACGCACGTACGACGTGCCCCGGCTGTCGGGGTCGGGGTCCGGGTCGTAGAGCGCGCCCAGGTTCCAGCCCCGGTCGTCCGGGAACGCCGACATCGCGTCGCCGCCGGCGGCCACCAGGTCCCACAGTTGCTCCGGTGACCCGACACCGCCGGGGAACCGGCAGCTCATGCCGATGATCGCTACCGGTTCGCTGAGCGCGGCGGTGAGCTGCTGGTTCTGCTGCTTGAGCTTCTGGTTGTCGAGCAGGGACGCACGCAGCGCGCCGACGACCTCGTCCAGGGAAACATTCATCGGGCGCTCCTCAGGGCCGGCCGGGTCACGAGTCGGAGCCTTCCAGGGCCATCCGGACCAGGCCGGCGACGTCGAGTTCGCGGATCTGGGTCTCGGGTTCGGACGACGTGACCGGGGCAGCGGACGCCGCGGCCGGCGTGCCGGCACTCGTACGGGCCAGCTGGAGCAGCTGGTCGAGCAGGCCCGCCTGCCGCAGCTCGTCGAGCGGGATCGCGGCGAGGGCCCGGCGCACGGACTCCTCGTCGCCGCCGTCGCCGTCGTCCCCCGCAGCGCCCGCGAAGAGCTGCTCGTACAGGTGGCCGGCCAGGCCGTCCGGGGTGGGGTAGTCGAAGACGACGGTGGTGGGCAGGTCGTGCCCGGTCGCCGCGGTGAGCAGGTTGCGCAGTTCCACGGCCGTGAGCGAGTCGAAGCCGAGGTCCAGGAAGCCCCGGTCGGTCTCGATCGCGTCAGCGGAGGGGTGGCCGAGTACCTTCGCCGCGTCGACCCGCACCATCTCCAGCAGTGCGGCCCGCCGCTCGTCGTCCGGCAGCGCCTGCAGCCCGGCGAGCAGGTTCCGAGCGCCGGGCGCGACCGCCTCCGGCGCCTCGGCGGGGGCGGCGGCCAGCCCGCGTACGGCCGGCAGGTCGGCCAGCAGCGGACTGGGCCGCAGCGAGGTGAACAGCGGCTGGAAGGTGGCCCAGTCGACGTCGGCGACGGTGACGCAGCTGTCGCCGACCGCGACGGCGTGCCGCAGCCCGGCCATCGCCACGCCGGGCGGCATCACCTGGAGGCCGCGGCGACGCAGTTGCTCCGCCGCACCCTCGGTGTACATGCCCGACTCGGTCCACGGTCCCCAGGCGATGGAGGTGGCCGCCCGGCCCTGGCCGCGTCGCCGCTCGGCGAGCGCGTCCAGGTAGGCGTTACCGGCCGCGTACGCGCCCTGTCCGCCGCTGCCCCACACCGCCGAGATGGACGAGAAGAGCACGAACGCGTCCAGTTCGGCGTCGCCGAGCAGCTCGTCGAGGTGTTCGGCGCCGCAGACCTTCGGGGCGATGACGTACGCCAGGTCCTCCAGGGTGGTGTCGGCCAGCGGCACCACCTCGCTGACCCCCGCGGCGTGCACCACAGCGCGCAGCGGCGGCCCCTCCCGTCGGAGATCGGCCAGGAGGTCGGTCACGGCGGCGCGGTCGGCGGCGTCGCAGCGGACCACCCGGCAGTCCACGCCGAGCCCGGCCAGCTCGGAGATCAGCTCGGCGGCGCCCGGGGTGCCGGTCCCCCGCCGGCTGGTCAGCACCACCCGTTGGGCGCCCTCGGCGGCCACCCAGCGGGCCACGTGCCCACCGAGCGCACCGGCGCCTCCGGTGATCAGCACCGTGCCCCGGGGCTGCCACGGCGTGAGCTCCCCGTCGGTGGTGGTGGCCGGTACGAGCCGCCGCACCAGCACCCCGGACTCGCGGACGGCGAGCTGGTCCTCCACGCCGCCGCCGGTGAGGATGCCGCCGAGACGCATCGCCGTCCACGGCTCCAGGTCAGTGGGCAGGTCGACCAGCCCGGCCCAGCGGGCGGGCTGCTCCAGCGCGGCCACCCGGCCCAGGCCCCACAGCATCGCCTGCCGCGGGTTGGCCGGGGCGTCGCCGTCGCCGAGGCCGACGGCGCCCTGGGTGACGCACCAGAGCCGGACCGAGGCGTCGAGGTCGACGAGCTGCTGGAGCAGGTGCACGGTCGCGGCGAGGCCGCGCGGCAGCGCCGGGTGCTCGGCGTGCGGGGCGTCGTCCAGGCCGAGGAAGGACAGGATCGACAGCGGCTCGTCGCCCGCGCCGAGCGCCTCGGTGAGCACGTCGGCGAACCCGCCGCACAGCTCCTCGGAGTCGGCGGCGGTGTCCACGGGCACGATGCTCACCTCGGCACCCAGGGCCCAGGTGCAGGAGTGCAGGTCGGGGTCGTCCGCCCGGTCGGCGGGCAGCAGCACCAGCCACCGGCCGGGATCCTGCTCCTGCGTGGTCTCCGCGATGGGCTCCCAGACCGCCCGGTAGCGGGTGCCGTCGACCAGGGCCTGCTCCCGGCCGCGCCGGCGCCACGCCGACAGGGCGGGCAGCACGGTGCCGAACGGCTGGTCGCGGTGCACGTCGAGGTCGCGGGCCAGCGACTCCAGGTCCTCGGCCTCGACCGCGGCCCAGAAGCGGCGCTCGACCTCGGTGGCCTCGTCGGCGGCCACGAGGGCGGCCCAGGGCGGCGGCTCCGGCCAGTAGCGCTGCCGGTCGAACGCGTAGGTGGGCAGCTCGACCCGCTGGGCGCCGGTACCGGCGTAGAGGACGGACCAGTCCGGGGAGACGCCGTGGGTGTGCAGCGCGGCGAGCGCGCGCAGCAGGGTGCTCGGCTCGGCGCGGTCCCGGCGCAGGGCGGGCACCACCAGTGGGGCCCGGCCGCCGGCCGGGGCCTCGGCCAGGACGGCCTGGGCGAGGGCGGTGAGCACCCCGTCCGGGCCGATCTCGACGTAGCCGGTGACGTTGCGCTCGCGCAGTGCCACGACGGCGTCGGCGAAGCGTACCGCCTCGCGGGCGTGGCGCACCCAGTACCCGGGCGTGCCGATCTCCGCCGCGTCGACCGGCGCGCCGGTGACGGTGGAGACCATCGGGACGCTCGGAGCCGCGTACCGCAGCCGTCCGGCGACGGCCGCGAGGTCGTCGAGCACCGGATCCATCAGCGGACTGTGGAACGCGTGGCTGACCGCCAAGCGCCGGACCCGGACACCCCGGGCGGCCCACTGGGCGGCCAGTTCCTCGACGGCGTCGCCGGCCCCGGACACCACGACCGCGGCGGGGCCGTTGACGGCCGCGACGGAGACCCGGTCGGCCCGCTCACCGATCGTGGCGGTCACCTCGGCCTCGGTGGCGGCGACGGCAAGCATCGCCCCCCCGGCCGGCAGCGCCTGCATCAGCCGGCCCCGGGCGGCGACCAGCTCGGCGGCGTCGGCCAGGGAGAGCACACCGGCGGCGTGGGCGGCCGCGATCTCGCCGATCGAGTGCCCGGCGACGGCGTCGGGGCGGACCCCCCACGCCTCGAACAGCCGGAACAGCGCCACCTCCACGGCGAACAGCGCCGGCTGGGTGAATTCGGTGCGGTCCAGCGCCTCGGCCTCACGCGTGCCGGGCTCGGCGAAGAGCAGGGGCCTGAGCGGGCGGGGCAGATGCGCGTCGAGGGCGGCGCAGGCCTCGTCCAGGGCGGCGGCGAAGACGGGGAACGCCTCGGCCAGCTCGCGACCCATCCCGGCCCGCTGGGCGCCCTGACCCGAGAACAGGTACGCCACCTTCGGCCGGGGCACCGCCACGCCGGTGACCACCAGCGGCGCGTCCTCGCCGGTGCTGAGGGCGCGCAGCCCGGCGCCCAGCGCGATCCGGTCGGTGGCCAGCACGACGGCCCGGTGTTCCAGGGCTGCCCGGGCGACGGCCGACGACCAGCCGACGTCGACCGTACGTGGCGCCTCCAGCCCGGTGAGCTGCTCGGACCAGCGCTGCGCCTGGGCGGCCAGCGCGAGCCCCGAACGGCCCGACAGCAGCACCGGCACCACCGGCAGCCGCGCCGGGTCACCAGTCGGCTGCTCGGCTTCGACCGGCTCCGGGGCCTGCTCCAGGATGGTGTGCGCGTTGGTGCCGCTGATGCCGAACGAGGAGACGGCGGCGCGGCGCGGGTGGTCGGTGACCGGCCAAGGGCGGCCCTCACTGAGCAGTTCGACCGCACCGACGCTCCAGTCCACCTGGTCGGTCGGCTCGTCTACGTGCAGGGTCTGCGGCAGGTAGCCGTGCCGCAGCGCCAGCACCATCTTGATGATCCCGGCGACACCGGCGGCGGCCTGGGTGTGACCGATGTTCGACTTGATCGAGCCGAGCCAGAGCGGCTGCTCGGCGGGCCGCTCCCTGCCGTACGTGGCGAGCAGGGCCTGCGCCTCGATCGGGTCGCCGAGCTTCGTGCCGGTGCCGTGCGCCTCGACGGCGTCCACGTCGGCCGGGGCGAGGCCGGCGTTGGCGAGCGCCTGCCGGATCACCCGCTGCTGCGACGGCCCGTTCGGGGCGGTGAGGCCGTTGGAAGCGCCGTCCTGGTTGACGGCGCTGCCCCGGATGACCGCGAGCACCGGGTGACCGTTGCGGCGGGCGTCGGAGAGCCGCTCGACGAGCAGCAGGCCGAGGCCCTCGCCCCAGCCGGTGCCGTCGGCGGCGGAAGCGAACGCCTTGACCCGGCTGTCCGGGGCGAGGCCCCGCTGCCGGCTGAAGCCGACGAACACCCCGGGGGTGGACATGACGGTGACGCCGCCGACCAGGGCGAGTGAGCACTCCGAGCGGCGCAGCGCCTGGCAGGCCCAGTGCAGCGCGACCAGCGACGACGAGCAGGCGGTGTCGACCGAGACGGCGGGCCCCTCCAGCCCGAGGGTGTACGACACCCGGCCCGACAGGACGCTGCCGGCGTTGCCGGTCATCAGGTGCCCCTCGGCGCCCTCGGCGCTGAACATCAGGTTGCGGTAGTCCTGGTAGTTGGTGCCGACGAATACGCCGGTGGCGCTGCCGCGCAGCGTGTGCGGGTCGATCCCGGCCCGCTCGACCGCCTCCCAGGACGCCTCCAGCAGCAGCCGCTGCTGCGGGTCCATGGCGAGGGCCTCGCGGGGGCTGATGCCGAAGAAGCCGGCGTCGAAGTCGGTGGCGCCGGTGACGAAGCCGCCCTCACGGGCGTAGCTCGTGCCCTCCTTCTCCGGGTCGGAGTCGAAGAGCCGGTCCAGGTCCCAGCCCCGGTCGGTGGGGAACTCCCCGATGGCGTCGCCGCCGGCGGCGAGGAGCTGCCACAGTTGCTCCGGGGTGTCCGCCCCACCGGGCAGGCGGCAGCTCATCGCCACGATGGCGATCGGGTCGTCGTCCTCGGCCGCGGCGGCCGGGGCGGGGGTGGTCGCGTCGGGGACGATCCCGGTGAGCAGTTCGCCGAGGTGCGCGGCGAGCACCGTCGGGTTCGGATAGTCGAAGGCGAGCGTCGCGGGCAGCCGCAGGTCGGTGGCGGCGGCCAGGAAGTTGCGCATGTCGACTGCCGTCAGCGAGTCCAGGCCGAGGTCGCGGAAGGGCTGGGTGGCCGGGATGTCGTCGGCGGCGCCGTAGCCGAGGGCCGTCGCCGCGCACTGCCGAACCAGCTCCAGCAGTGTCGCGGTGCGCTCCCCCGGCGCGAGCGCGGCGAGCCGCCGGGCGAGGGCCGATGGTACGCCCGTCTCCTCCTCGGCGGCCTCCTGCCCGGCCGGCTGCGTCGCCTCCTGGGCCTCGGCGAGGTCGCCGATCAGCGGGCTGGGCCGCACCAGGGTGAACGCGGGGGCGAAACGGGCCCAGTCGATGTCGGCGACGACTGTGGTGGGCTCGTCGCGGCGCAGCGCCCGGGCGAGGGCCTCGACGGCCAGTTCCGGGTCCATGCCGATCATGCCGCCCCGGCGCAGCCGTTCCTGGGCGCGTTCGTTCTCGGCGGGCAGGCCGGCCCCGCGCCAGGCGCCCCAGGCCACCGAGAGGGCCGGCAGTCCCTCGGCCCGGCGCCGCTCGGCGAGGGCGTCGAGGAAGGCGTTGGCCGCCCCGTACGCGCCCTGCCCGGCGTTGCCGGTGGTTCCGGCCACCGAGGAGAAGAGCACGAAGGCGTCCAGGTCGAGGTCGCGGGTCAGCTCGTCCAGGTGCAGCGCGGCGACGCACTTCGACGCGGCGACGGTGTGCAGGCGCTGCGCGGTGACGGTGTCGACGATGCCGTCGTCGAGGACGGCGGCGGTGTGCAGCACGGCGCTCAGCGGGGCGTCGGCGGGGACGGCGGCGAGCAGGTCGGCCACCTGTGCCCGGTCGGCGACGTCGCAGCGGGCCACTGTGACCCGTACGCCGAGGCCGGTCAGCTCCGCCTCCAGTTCGGCGGCGCCCGGGGCGTCCGGGCCGCGCCGGCTGGCCAGCAGGACGTGCGCGGCGCCGGAGCGGGCCGCCCAGCGGGCCAGATGCCCGCCCAGTCCGCCGGTGCCACCGGTGATCAGCACGGTGCCGCGCATCCGCCGGGTGTCGTCCGCGTCGCCGGAGTCGACCGGCTCGGGTTCGGTGATCCGCGTGAGGCGGCGGACGAAGACGCCGGAGGCGCGGACGGCGAGCTGGTCCTCGCCCCGGCCGGACTGCTCCGCGCCGTCGTCGCCGAAGGCGTCTTCGCCACCGTTGGCGCCGAGCGCCGCGCAGAGCAGCGCGCCGGCCTGCGCGTCGAGCACGTCGGGCAGGTCGAGCAGGCCGCCCCAGCGGGCGGGGTGTTCCAGGGCGACGGCGCGGCCGAGCCCCCAGACGGAGGCGGCGGCGGGGCGCGGCGCCGGGTCGTCGGCGCAGGCCACGACGGCTCCCCGGGTGGCGCACCACAGCGGCGCCTCGACGCCGAGCAGCCCGAGCGCCTGCACCAGCAGGGCGGTGCCCGAGACGGCCAGCGAGGTGGCCGGGTGCTCCGGGTGCGCCCGCTCGTCCAGACCCAGCAGCGAGAGCACGGCGACGGGTCCGTCCGGGCCGGTGAGCGCGGCGCTCAGCCGCTCGGCCAGCGCCGCCGGGTCGTGTGTGACGTCCAGCTCCACCGGGACGACGTCCGCGCCGAAGTTGCCGAGGGCCGACAGCACGTCGGTGACCAGCGGGTCGTCGCCCAGCGCCGCGGGCACCGGCGCGAGCCAGGTGCCGGCGAGCCAGGTCAGCGGCAGGTCGGGCAGGGCCCGCCAGGTGACGCGGTAGCGCCAGCGGTCGATGTCCGGGGCGGCGCCGGCCGCGGTGAGGAAGAGCGGCGGCGCGGGCCAGTACCGGTGGTGGTCGAAGGCGTACGTGGGCAGGTCGACGGTGGCCGCGGCGGGCAGCACCCTCGTCAGGTCGACGGGCAGGCCGACGGCGTACGCGGTGGCGAGGTTGGTCAGCAGCCGGGTCGCGTCGTCGTCACCACGACGCAGACTGCCGATGGTGTGCCCGCTCACACCGGCGTCGTCGAGGATCGCGGTGACCGGCATCGTCAGCACCGGATGCGGGCTGATCTCGACGAACGTGGCGTGCCCGGCAGCCACAGCCGTCCGCACGGCCGCGTCGAAGAGCACAGTCCGTCGCAGGTTGTCGTACCAGTAGTCAGCGGTCATCACCGCCGGATCCACCCAGTCCCCGGTGAGAGTGGACACGAGCCGGGTGTGACCGGCCCGCGGACTGACACCGGCCAGGTCCGCCCGAAGCTGCTCGGCGACCTCCTGCACCGCGGGCGAATGCGACGCGTAGTCCACGGGGATCAGCCGGGCACGAACACCCTCGGCCCCGCACGCCTGCACAAGGCCGGCGACGTGCTCCGGCGGACCCGACACCACGACGGTGGACGGGCCGTTGACCGCCGCGACCCCGACACCCGGGAACGCGGGCAGCCGCTCGGCCACCGCCTCGGCCGACAGGTCCACCGACGCCATCGTCCCGGTACCCCGCAGCACCGCCAGCGCACGCGACCGTAACGCCACCGTCCTCGCCGCGTCCTCCAGGCTCAGAATGCCCGCCACACACGCCGCACCGATCTCACCCTGCGAGTGACCGATCACCGCGTCCGGAACCACACCCGCCGCACGCCACACCGCCGCCAGAGCGACACCGACGGCCCACAGCACCGGCTGCACCACCTCGACCCGGTCCAGCCACGACTCGTCCTCGCCCTTGAGCACCGACACGAGATCCACATCGAGATACGGCGCCAACGCCCGCCGGCACTCCGCCAGACACTCGTCGAACACCGGCGTACGACCCACCAGCCCCGCCGCCATCCGCGCCGACTGCGCACCCTGACCCGGAAACACGAAGACCGGACCCGCACCCGGACTCGACGCCACCCCCGTGACCACGTTCCCCGCCGGCTGACCGGCGGCGAAGGCATCCAGCCCGGCAAGCAACCCCTCGACGGACGACCCGACGACAACGACGCGATGATCGAACGCCGACCGGGTAGCCGCCAACGACCAGCCCACCCCTGCCGGATCGATCCCACCCCGCTCACGCACGTGCCGCGCAAGCCGGACAACCTGACCGGCCAACGCCGTCCCCGACCGCGCCGACACCGGCCAAGCCACCACATCCGAAGCGACCAACCCCGCCCCACGCCCGCACGCACCCGACTCGACCGGCTCAGCCGACTGCTCGATGATCACGTGAGCGTTGGTGCCGGAGATGCCGAACGAGGAGACGGCGCCCCGGCGTACCCGGCCCGTCTCGGGCCACGGGCGGGCCTCCGTCACCAGTTCCACCGCACCGGCCGTCCAGTCGACGTGCGGCGACGGCGCGTCGACGTGCAGCGTCGCCGGCACGAGGCCGTGCCGGATGGCGAGCACCAGCTTGATCACGCCGGCCACGCCCGCGGCGGCCTGGGCATGGCCGATGTTCGACTTCACCGAGCCGAGCAGCAGTGGCGGGGCCTCGTCACGGTCCTGCCCGTACGTGGCGATGAGCGCCTGCGCCTCGATCGGGTCGCCCAGCCTGGTGCCGGTGCCGTGCGCCTCCACCACGTCGACGTCCGCGGTGGAGAGCCGGGCGGAGGTGAGGGCCTGGCTGATGACCCGCTGCTGGGCCGGCCCGTTGGGCGCGGTCAGCCCGTTCGACGCGCCGTCCTGGTTGACGGCGGTGCCGCGGACCACAGCCAGGACGCGGTGGCCGTTGCGGCGGGCGTCCGACAGCCGCTCGACCAGCAGCCAGCCGACCCCCTCGGAGAACCCGGCGCCGTCGGCGGCGGCGGCGAACGACCGGCAACGCCCGTCGGTGGAGAGTGCGCGCTGCCGGCTGGATCCGATGTAGAGGCCCGGGGTGGCCATCACGGTCACCCCGCCGGCCAGCGCCAGGTCGCACTCCCCCGCCCGCAGCGCCTGCACGGCGAGGTGCAGCGCCACCAGCGACGACGAGCAGGCCGTGTCGATGGATACGGCCGGTCCTTCGAGCCCGAGGGCGTACGACACCCGGCCCGACGCGACGGCCGCCGCGCCCCCGGTCATCGAGTGCCCTTCGTCGCCGTCGGGCGACATCATCAGCAGGGTGCCGTAGTCCTGCCCGTTGGTGCCGACGAACACCCCGGTCCGGCTGCCGCGCAGCGAGGCGGGGTCGATGCCGGCGGCCTCTACCGCCTCCCAGGCGGTCTCCAGCAGCAGCCGCTGCTGGGGGTCCATGGTCAGCGCCTCGCGCGGCGAGATGCCGAAGAAGGCGGAGTCGAAGTCGCCGGCCCCGTCGACGAACCCGCCCTCCCGGGCGTACGAGGTGCCCGGGTGGTCGGGGTCGGGGTGGTAGAGGCGCTCCAGGTCCCAGCCCCGGTCGTCGGGGAAGGGCGCGACGGCGTCCCGGCCGTCCCGCAACAGCTCCCACAGGTCGTCGGGGTTGCGCACCCCGCCCGGCAACCGGCAGCTCATCGCCACGATCGCCACCGGCTCCAGTTCCTGGGACTGGGCCTCGCTGAGTCGGCGGCGGGTGTCGTGGAGATCAGCCATGACCCGCTTGAGGTAGTCGCGGAGCTTGTCTTCGTTGGCCATCGGAGTGCCGCTTCCTCGAAAGAGACGGGAGAGAGCTGAAGCTGGGTCAGGAGATGCCGAGGTCCTTGTCCACCATCGCGAACAGTTCGTCGTCGGTGGCGTCGTCGAGGTGCCGGCCGATGTCGGCGCCACCGCTGTCCTGGCCGAGCCGGGAGAGCATCGCCTGCAGGCGTACGGTGGCCCGCACCCGGGCCGCCTCGTCCCGGGCGACCACGTCGAGGCCCTCGGCGATCCGGTCCAGATCGTCGAGGAGCGCGTTCGGGGTGACCACGTCGTCGTGGGCGACCTCGGCGTAGAGGTACTCCGCCAGGGTCGTCGGGGTCGGGTAGTCGAAGACCAGGGTGACCGGGAGGGCCACGGCGGTGGCCGCGCCGAGCCGGTTACGCAGCTCGACGGCGGTGACGGAGTCGAAGCCCAGCTCCCGGAACGCCCGATGCTCGTCCACGGAGTCGGCGGACGGGTAGTTGAGCACGGCGGCGACCTGGCCACGGACCAGGCCGAGCAGCACGGCGAACCGCTCGGCGGCGGGCAGCCCGGCGAGCCGCTCCCGCAACGACTCCGGGCCGTCGCCGGCCTCCACGCTGCCCATCGCCTCGGCGGCGGCGAGCCGCCGGACGTCCGGCAGGTCGCTGATCAGCGGACCGGGCCGGGTGGCGGTGAACGCGACGGAGAACCGTTCCCAGGCGATGTCGGCGATGGTGAGGAACGCCTCGCCATGGTCCACGGCCTGGTGCAGCGCGGTGATCGCCGCCTCCGGGGTCATCTCGGGTACGCCGTGGCGGTGCAGCAGCTCGCCGAGCGGCCCGTCGGCCATGCCGCCGCCGGCCCACGCCCCCCAGGCGACGGAGGTGGCGGTGAGGCCGAGGCCCCGGCGGTGCTGGGCGAGCGCGTCGAGGAACGCGTTGCTCGGGGCGTAGTTGCCGACGCCGGAGCTGGCCACGCTGCCGGCGAAGGACGAGAACATGACGAACGCGGACAGCTCGTGGTCGAGGGTCAGCTCGTGCAGGTTGTACGCGACGTCGACCTTGGCCCGCAGCACCCGTTCGATCTGCTCGGGCCGGATGTCGTTGATCATGGCGTCGTCGAGGACCGCGGAGGCGTGCACGACCGCGGTGAGCGGGTACTCGGCGGGGATCGCCTCGATCAGCTCGGCCAGGGCGTCGCGGTCGGAGGCGTCGCACTCGACCACTGTGGCCTGGGCGCCCAGCGCGGTGAGGTCGTCGACGAGCTGCTGCGCGCCGGGCGCGGCCATGCCCCGCCGGCTGACGACGACGATGTTCTCCACACCGCTGCGGGCCAGCCAGCGGGCGGCGTGCCCACCGAGCGCGCCGGTGCCGCCGGTGACGAGCGCCGTGCCGTACGGCTGCCACGGGTTGGCGGGCTGACTGTCGCCGAGCGGGACGCGGGTGAGCCGGCGGGCGAGCAGGCCACTCGGGCGTACCGCGATCTGGTCCTCGTCCCCGGCGCTGGTGAGGGCGGCGACCAGCAGGTCGGCACAGCGGTCCTCCACGGCCTCGGGCAGGTCCACGAGGCCGCCCCAGCGCTGCGGGTGCTCCAGCGCGGCGACCCGGCCGAAGCCCCAGACCAGCGACTGCGCCGGGGCGCGCAGCAGGTCGGCCATGCCTACCGACGCGGCGCCGGAGGTGACGCTCCACATCGGCGCGTGCAGTCCGATGTCGCCGAGGGCCTGGAAGAGCGCGACGGTGGCGGCGAAGCCGCCGGGCACGGAGGGGTACAGCGGGTGGGCCAGCTCGTCGAAGGCGAGCAGCGAGACCACGCCGGCGACGTCGGCGGTGGCGTCGCCGCCCGGTGCGGCGGCGAGCGCCTCCTGCAGCAGCTTGCCGAACTGGTCGCGGTCGACGTCGGGCGTGGAGACGGCCACCGGCACGAGCGTCGCGCCGGCCGCCGCGATCGCCTCGACGCAGGCGTCCTGCCAGGGCTCGATGATGTCGCCGGTCGGCATGACCACGACCCAGGTGCCGTCCATGCCCCGGTTGGCGACGCCGGTCAGGGGCTTCCAGGTGTCCTGGTAGCGCCAACTGTCGATGTCGGCCTGCCGGCGCCGCTGCCGGCGCCAGGAGGTGAGCATCGGCAGGGCCGGCAGCAGCGCGTCGAGAACCTCGTGTGCCGGGGTCTCCTCGGTGGCGATGGTCTCGGCGAGGGCCGTGACGTCCCCGCTCTCGACGGCGGCCCAGAAGCCCGCGTCGCCCGGGTCGCCGCTCATGCCCGACAGCAGGGTCTCCAGGTCGGGACCGCCGCTGCCGTCGAGCCAGAACCGCTGGTGGTCGAAGGCATACGTGGGCAGCGGCGCGACCTCGGTCTCGGCGAGGACGTCCGCCAGGTCGACGGGCAGGCCGACGGCGTACGCGGTGGCGAGGTTGGTCAGCAGCCGGGTCGCGTCGTCGTCGCCCCGGCGCAGGCTGCCCAGGGTGTGCCCGCTCGCGCCGGTGTCGTCGAGGATCGCGGTGACCGGCATCGTCAGCACCGGGTGCGGGCTGATCTCGACGAACGTGGTGTGCCCGGCGGCGACAGCCGTACGGACCGCGGCGTCGAACTGCACGGTCTGCCGCAGGTTGTCGTACCAGTGCTCCGCGCCCATGGTGAGCGGGTCGGCCCACTCGCCCGTGAGGGTGGAGACCAGCCGGGTGTGGCCGGCCCGCGGGGTGACGCCGGCCAGGTCCGCGCGGAGCTGCTCGGCCACCTGCTGCACGGCCTCGGAGTGCGACGCGTAGTCCACGGGGATCAGCCGGGCGCGGACGCCCTGCGCCTGGCACGCCTGCACGAGGTCGGCCACGGGCTGCGGCGGGCCGGACACCACGACGGTGGACGGCCCGTTGACGGCCGCGACACCGACGCCCGGGAACTCCCCCAGTCGCTCGGTGACCGCGTCGGCCGACAGGTCGATCGACGCCATCGTCCCGGTCCCCCGCAGCACCGTCAGCGCCCGCGACCGCAACGCCACTGCCTTCGCAGCGTCCTCCAGGCTCAGGATCCCGGCGACACAGGCCGCGCCGATCTCGCCCTGGGAGTGACCGATCACCGCGTCCGGGACGACGCCCGCCGCGCGCCACACGGCCGCCAGGGCGATGCCGACGGCCCACAGCACGGGCTGCACGACCTCGACCCGATCGAGCCACGACTCGTCGTCACCGGTCAACACCGCGACGAGGTCCACGTCGAGGTACGGCGCCAGAGCCCGCTGGCACTCGGCCAGCTTCGCGTCGAACACCGGCGTACGACCGACGAGCCCGGCCGCCATCCGCGCCGACTGCGCCCCCTGACCGGGGAACACGAAGACGGAACCTGCGCCGGCGCTGGTGACCGTACCGGTGACGAGGTTCCCTGCCGGCTGGCCGGCGGCGAGGGCGTCCAGCCCGGCCAGCAGCTCGTCGGCGGTCGACCCGACGACGGCGGCACGGTGGTCGAACGTCGAGCGGGTGGTGGCCAGCGACCAGCCGACCGCCGCCGGATCGATCTCGCCGCGCTTGCGCAGGAAGTCCGCGAGCCGGGCCGCCTGCCCGCCCAGGGCGGTCCTCGACCGGGCCGACACCGGCCAGAGGGTCACGTCCGAGGCGACCAGGCCCGGCCGGCGCGCGGGCTCGACGGCGCCGGTCCCGTCCGCCTGCCCGCCGTCGACGGTCGCCGCCTCGGCGACGCGCGGGCGGTACTCCTCCAGGATGACGTGGGCGTTGGTGCCGCTGACCCCGAAGGAGGAGACGCCGCCGCGGCGGGGGCGGTCCAGTTCCGGCCACGGCTTGGACTCGGTGAGCAGGGAGACCGCCCCGGCCGTCCAGTCCACGTGCGGGGACGGCTCGTCGATGTGCAGGGTCTCCGGCATGACGCCGTTACGCAGCGCCATCACCATCTTGACCAGCCCGGCGACGCCGGCGGCGCTCTGGGTGTGGCCGATGTTCGACTTCACCGAGCCCAGCCACAGCGGACGGTCGGCCGGGCGGTCCTGCCCGTACGTGGCGATGAGCGCCTGCGCCTCGATCGGGTCGCCGAGGGTGGTGCCGGTGCCGTGCGCCTCGACCATGTCGACGTCGGCGGAGCCGAGCCGGGCGTTGGCGAGGGCCTGGCGGATGACCCGCTGCTGAGAGGGGCCGTTGGGGGCGGTGAGCCCGTTGGAGGCGCCGTCCTGGTTGAGGGCGCTGCCCCGGATCACGGCGAGGACCGGGTGGCCGTTGCGTTCGGCGTCGGCCAGCCGCTCCACGACGAGCACGCCGCCGCCCTCGCCCCAGCCGGTGCCGTCCGCGCCGGCCGCGAAGGCCCGGCACCGGCCGTCGACGGACATGCCGCGCTGCCGGGAGAAGACGACGAACACGCCGGGGGTGACCATGACGGTGACGCCACCGGCGATGGCCAGGTCGCACTCGCCGCGGCGCAGGGCGTTCACGGCGAGGTGCAGGGCCACCAGCGAGGAGGAGCAGGCGGTGTCCACGGTGACGGCCGGGCCGTTGAGGCCGAGGGTGAACGAGATCCGGCCGGACGCCACGCTCGTGGTGTTGCCGGTGCCGATGTACATGTCGACGCCCTCGGGCACGTTCGGCAGACCCATGCCGTAGTTCGAGGTGCTCAGCCCGACGAAGACACCGGTGGAGCTGCCGCGCAGCGACAGCGGGTCGATGCCGGCCCGCTCGACGGCCTCCCAGGACGTCTCCAGCAGCAGCCGCTGCTGCGGGTCCATGGCGAGGGCCTCACGCGGCGAGATCCCGAACAGGGACGGGTCGAAGTCACCGGCGCCGTCGAGGAACCCGCCGATGCGGGTGTAGCTCTTGCCCGGCTTGTTCGGGTCGGGGTCGTAGAGCGCCTCCAGGTCCCAGCCCCGGTCGTCCGGGAACTCGGTGAGCGCGTCCCGGCCGTCGGCGACAAGCTCCCACAGGTCCTCCGGCGACCGCACGCCACCCGGGAAGCGGCAGCTCATCGAGACGATGGCCAGCGGCTCCTGGTCGCGGGCCTCGACGGTCTGCAGCTTGCGCTTGGTGTCGTGCAGGTCGGCTGTCACCCGCTTCAGGAAGTACCGCAGCTTGTCGTCGCTCATCGGGTGGCCCCTGCCTCGATCCGAAGGTTGGTCATCTCAGGAGATTCCAAACTCTTTGCTGATGAAGTCGAAGATCTCGTCGTCGCTGGCCGAGTCGAGGTCTGGTCGGTCCGGTTCGACGGCGGGCCCGGCCGCCAGGTCGGACGCCTTGGCGAGCAGGTCCTGCATCCGGGCGGTGAACCGGGCGCGGGCCGCCGGGTCGAGCGGGATGGCGGTGAGCAGGCTCTCCACCGTGTCGATGCCCTGGAAGAGCGGCTGGGTGGAGGGCGCCGCGTCGGCGGCGATCTCGCTCGTCAGCTTCTCGGCGAGCGCCGTCGGCGTCGGGTAGTCGAACACGAGCGTCGCCGGCAGCCGCAGGCCGGACAGGCTGTTGAGCCGGTTGCGCAGGTCGACGGCGGTGAGCGAGTCGAAGCCCAGGTCGGTGAAGAGCCGGTTCGGGTCGACCGCGTCCGAGCCGGCGTGGCCGAGGACGGCGGCGATGTTCGCGCGTACCACGTCGAGCACCACCTTGAGCCGCTCCGGGGCGGCCAGTCCGGCGAGCCGCCGGCCGAGCTGCACGCCGCCCGAGCGGGCACCGGTGGCGTCCATGGAGCGTCGCAGCGGCACCCGGACCAGGGCCCGGAGCATGGGCGCGAGGGTGCCGGTCTCCGCCTGCCCGCGCAGCGTCCCGACGTCCAGGCGCATCGGCAGGACGGCTGCCGCGTCGAGCCGCCACGCGGCGTCGAAGAGATTGAGCGCCTGCTCGGTGGCCAGGCCGGTGGCGCCCTGCTCGGCCATCCGCCGCACGTCGTCGTCGCCGAGGTGGCCCGTCATGCCGCTGGCCTGCGCCCACAGGCCCCAGGCGAGCGAGATGCCGACGAGGCCGCGTGCCCGGCGGTGCGCCGCGAGGGCGTCGAGGAAGGCGTTCGACGCCGCGTAGTTGGACTGGCCGGCGCTGCCCAGTGTGGCCGCCGCCGACGAGAACAGGACGAAGGCCGCGAGGTTCGCGTCGGCCGTGAGGCGGTGCAGGTGCCAAGCGGCGTCGATCTTCGGCACGGCGACCGCGTCCACCCGTTCGGGGGTCATCGACTCCAGCACGCCGTCGTCGAGGACGCCGGCGGCGTGCACCACGGCGGTGAGCGGGTGCGCTGCCGGCACCCCGGCCAGCAGCGCCGACAGGGCATCGGGGTCGGCGACGTCGCAGGCCGCGACGGTCACCTCCGTACCGGTGCCGGCGAGTTCGCCGACCAGGTCGCCGATCCCCTCGGCCGCCGCGCCGCGCCGTCCGGCCAGCAGCAGGTGCCGTACGCCGTGGCGGGTGGCGAGGTGGCGGGCCAGGATGCGGCCCAGCACGCCCGTGCCGCCGGTGATCAGCACGGTGCCGGCCGGGTCGATCCCGCCGGGCAGCGGCTCGACACCGGCCGGAACCCGGCCGAGCCGTGGGGTGCGGACCTGCCCGTCGCGCACGGCGAGCTGCGGCTCGCCGGAGGCGATGGCGGCGGCCAGCGCGGCGGCGCTGTCCGGGGCGTCGTCGAGGTCGACGAGCTGGCACCGGCCCGGGTGTTCGAGCTGGGCGGCGCGCAGCAGGCCCCAGACCGGGGCCTGGCGCAGGTTCACCGGCTCCTGCTCCCCCGCCGCGACCGCGTCCCGGGTGACGAGCACCAGCCGCGAGTCGGCGAACCGGTCGTCGGCGAGCCAGGTCCGCAACGCGGCGAGCGTACGGTGCGTGGCGGCGCGCGCCTGCGCGGCGAGCTCCGGGTCGGACGGGTTCCCGGCGTCGCCGACCGGGACGATCACCAGCTCGGGCGCCGGCTCACCCCCGGCGAGCAGGTCGCCGAGGGTGTCGAGCCCGACGTCGGTACGCACCCGGGCACCGGCCGCCTCGCAGGCCGCGCTGAGCACCAGGTCGTCGCCGAGCGCCACCCAGCGGATGGCCGCCGGCACGGGGCCGGTGGGCACCGGCAGCACGGGCCAGTCCACCTGGAACAGCGACTCGTGCCGGCCGGAGCGGGCCGCGCCGAGGGAGTCCCCGGAGACACGGCGCATGATCAGCGAGTCGACGTGCAGCACCGGGGCGCCGGTGGCGTCGGCCACCTGGAAGGAGACGCCGACCTCGCCGGCCGCGGCGACGCGCACGCGCAGGGCGGTGGCCCCGGCGGCGAGCAGGGAGACCCCGGTCCAGGCGAACGGCAGACGGGGCACGTCGGCGTCGGCGCCGTCGCCCATCCGGCCGAGGAAGCCGCCGATCGACATGGCCTGCAGCGCGCCGTCCAGCAGCGCCGGGTGCACGCCGAAACGGCCGGCCTCGGCGTGGTGGCCGGCGGGCAGTTCGACCTCGGCGAAGACCTCGTGGTCGCGGATCCACGCGGCATGCAGACCCCGGAACGCCGGCCCGTACCCGAAGACGGTCGCCTCGATGCCGGAGTAGAAGTCGTCGGACTCGACGCGCGTCGCGCCGGGCGGCGGCCACACCCCCAGGTCGAAGGCGGGCGCGGCGTCGGCCGGCTGCGGGCCGAGCAGGCCGGTGGCGTGGCAGGTCCAGGCGACGTCGGCGAGGATCTCGTCGGAGCCGTCCCGGTAGGGCCGGGAGTAGAGCTGGACGGTGCGCCGCCCGTCGTCGTCGCGGTCGCCGACCGTCAGCTGCACCTGGAGCGCGCCGAGTTCGGGCAGGACGAGCGGGGCGAGCAGCGTCAACTCCTCCACCGTCGGGCAGCCGGCCTGCGCACCGGCGTACGTGGCGAGTTCCACGAAGGCGGTGCCGGGCAGCAGGATGTTGTCCATCACCCGGTGCTCGCCGAGCCACGGGTGGGTACGCACCGACAGCCGCCCGGTGAAGACCATCCGCTCGCTGTCGGGGAACGTCAGCGTGGCGCTGAGCAGCGGGTGCCCGGCGTCCTGGAGACCGGCGGAGCTGACGTCCTGCGCCCGGTGCGCCGGCGGCTCGACCCAGTACCGCTGGTGGTCGAAGGCGTAGGTGGGCAGTGCCACCACGTCGGTTTCGGCGAGGACGGTCGTCAGGTCGACGGGCAGGCCGATCGTGTGGGCGGTAGCCAGGTTCGTCAGCAGCCGCGTCGGATCGTCGTCACCGCGGCGCAGGCTGCCCAGAGTGTGCCCGGTGACGCCGGCGTCGTCCAGGATCGCCGTCACCGGCATCGTCAGCACCGGATGCGGGGAGATCTCCACGAACGTGGTGTGCCCGGCGGCGACGGCCACCCGCACGGCCGGGTCGAACCGCACCGTCTGCCGTAGGTTGTCGTACCAGTAACCGGCGTCCATCGACGCCGGATCGACCCAGTCACCGGTCAACGTCGACACCATCCGGACATGGCCGGGCCGCGGAGTCACGTCGGCCAGATCGGCGCGCAACCGCTCGGCGACCTCCTGCACCGCCGCCGAGTGCGACGCGTAGTCCACCGGGATCAACCGCGCCCGCACCCCGTCGGCCTGACACGCCTCCACCAGGTCGGCGACCGGCTGCGGCGGACCGGACACCACGACGGTGGACGGGCCGTTGACGGCCGCCACCCCCACGCCCGGGAACACCGGCAACCGCTCGGCGACCGCCTCGGCGGACAGGTCGATCGACGCCATCGTGCCGGTGCCCCGCAGCACCGTCAGCGCCCGCGACCGCAGCGCCACCGCCTTCGCCGCGTCCCCCAGCGACAGGATCCCCGCCACACACGCCGCGCCGATCTCGCCCTGCGAGTGACCGATCACCGCCGCCGGAACCACACCCGCGTGCTGCCACACGGCGGCGAGGGCGACGCCGACGGCCCACAGCACCGGCTGCACGACCTCCACCCGCGCCAGCCACGACTCGTCGTCACCGGTGAGAACCGACACGAGGTCCACGTCCAGAAACGGCGCCAACGCCCGCTGGCACTCCGCCAACCGCGCGTCGAAGACCGGCGTACGACCCACCAGGCCCGCCGCCATCCGCGCCGACTGCGCACCCTGACCCGGGAACACGAACACCGGGCCCGCACCATGGGACATGGCGGTGCCGGCGACGACGTTGCCGGCCGGCGACCCCGACGCCAGAGCGTCCAGCCCCGCCAGCAACTCCTCCGTGCTCGACCCGACCACTGCCGCCCGGTGGTCGAACGTCGACCGGGTCGTCGCCAGGGACCAGCCCACCGCCGCCGCATCGACCTCGCCGTGCTCGCGCACGTGCCGGGCCAGCCGGGCCGCCTGGCCGGTCAGGGCTTCCCTCGACCGCCCCGACAGCGGCCATGCCACGACGCCGGAATCCACGAGGCCGGGCCGTGTGTCCACGCGTGCGGCGTCGACCGGCTCGTCACCCTGCTCGATGATCACGTGGGCGTTCGTGCCGGAGATGCCGAACGACGACACCGCCGCCCGGCGCGGCCGGTCCACCGCCGGCCACGGCCGCGACTCCGTGGCCAGCTCGACGGCGCCGGAGGTCCAGTCGATGTGCGGGGACGGCTCGTCCACGTGCAGCGTCGCCGGGACGAGGCCGTGCCGGATGGCCTGCACCATCTTGATCACACCGGCCACCCCGGCGGCGGCCTGGGCGTGGCCGATGTTCGACTTGATCGAGCCGAGCAGCAGCGGCCGGTCGGCGGGCCGCTCCCGCCCGTACGTGGCCAGCAGGGCCTGCGCCTCGATCGGGTCACCGAGCGTCGTGCCCGTGCCGTGCGCCTCGACCACGTCCACATCGGCCGCGGAGAGCCGCGCCGACGCCAGCGCCTGCCGGATCACCCGCTGCTGCGAGGGACCGTTCGGCGCCGTCAGCCCGTTCGAGGCGCCGTCCTGGTTGATCGCCGAGCCGCGCACCACCGCGTACACGGTGCGGCCCTGCCGACGGGCGTCGGAGAGCCGCTGCACGAGCAGCATGCCCACGCCCTCGGACCAGCCGGTGCCGTCGGCGGACGCGGCGAACGACTTGCACCGGCCGTCGGCGGCCAGGCCGCGCTGCCGGGAGAACTCGACGAAGGCGGTCGGGGTGGCCATCACCATCACGCCACCGGCGAGGGCCATGTCGCACTCGCCGCGCCGCAGCGCCTGACCGGCCCAGTGCAGGGCCACCAGCGACGAGGAGCAGGCCGTGTCCAGCGACACCGCGGGCCCCTCCAGCCCGAACGTGTACGCCACCCGGCCGGAGATGACGCTGCTGGTCATCCCGGTCAGCATGTAGCCCTCGGCGGCCTCCGGCGAGTACGCGAGCAGCGAGCCGTAGTCCTGCCCGCTGGTGCCGACGAAGACGCCGGTGCTGCTGCCCCGTACGTCGGCCGGGTCGATGCCGGCGGACTCGAAGGACTCCCAGGTGGTTTCCAGCAGCAGCCGCTGCTGCGGGTCCATGGCCAGGGCCTCGCGGGGCGAGATGCCGAAGAAGCCGGGGTCGAACCGGTCGACGCCGCTGAGGAAGCCGCCGCCGCGGGCGTAGAAGGTGCCGGGGGCGTCGGGATCGGGGCTGTAGAGGCTGTCGAGATCCCAGCCACGGTCGGTCGGCAGGTCGCTGATCGCGTCGACGCCGTCGACCACCAGCCGCCACAGGTCGTCGGGCGACCACACGCCGCCGGGTAGCCGGCAGGCCATGCCGATGATCGCGAGGGGCTCGTCGTCGCCGACCGGCACGGTGGTCGTCGCGGGTCGCACGGGGACCGGGGTGCCGGCGATCTCCGTACCCAGGAAGCCCGCCAGGTCGTGCGGGGTCGGGTAGTCGAAGACGAGGGTGGCCGGCAGCCGCATCCCGAAGGCGTTGTTGAGCCGGTTGCGCATCTCGACGGCAGTCAGCGAGTCGAAGCCGAACTCGCTGAACGCCCGGCGCGGCTCGATGGCCGCCGGGTCGGGGTAGCCGAGCACGGCGGCGGCCTGCCCGCGGACGATCTCGACCAGCGCGGCGGCCCGCTCGGCGTCGCCAAGCCCGGCGAGCTGCTGCACCAGTGACGCGCCGGTGGTGGCCGCGGCGGCGCGCGCGGGCGTGCGGATCAGCGCCCGGTACAGCGGCGGGATGCTCCCGCCGGCGAACTGCACCTTCATCGCGGCGAGGTCCAGCCGGGCCGGGACGAGCGCGGCGTCGGTGGTGCGGCAGGCCGTGTCGAAGAGCGCGAGCCCCTCCTCGGCCTCCATGGCGGCGACGCCGGAGCGGGAGATCCGGTTGAGGTGGACGTCGTCCAGCTCGGTGGTCATGCCGCTACGGTCGGCCCAGAGGCCCCAGGCGAGGGTGAGCGCGGCGAGGCCGCGCGCCTTGCGGTGCTGGGCCAGCCCGTCGAGGAACGCGTTGGCGGCGGCGTAGTTGCCCTGGCCCGGGCCGCCTGCGGTGGCGGCCAGCGAGGAGTACGAGACGAACGCCTTCAGGCCGAGGTCGGCGGTCAGCTCGTGCAGGTGCCACGCGGCGTCGACCTTGGGCCGCAGCACGCCGTCCATCCGCTCGGGGGTGAGCGAGGAGATGACGCCGTCGTCGCGGACGCCGGCGGCGTGGACGACGGCGGTGAGGGGGTGCTCCGCCGGGATGCCGGCCAGCAGCTCGGCCACGGCGGCGCGGTCGGCGACGTCGCAGGCGGCGACGGTGACGCTCACGCCGAGCGCCTCCAGCTCGGCGCAGAGCTCCGCGACGCCCCCGGCGGCGCGGCCGCGCCGGCTGGTGAGGATGAGGTGCCGGACGCCGTACGTGCTGACCAGGTGCCGGCTCATCAGCTGGCCGAGGGTGCCGGTGGCGCCGGTGATCAGGACGGTGCCGTCGGAGTCGAACGGGGCGGCCGGCGGCTCGGCCGGGGCGGGAACCCGGGTGAGCCGGGCGCCGGCGGCGACACCCGCGCGGATCACGACCTGCGGTTCGTCGGTCGCGACGGCCGGGACGAGCGCGGCGGCACAGCCGGCCACGTCGTCGACGTCGACGAGCACGAACCGGTCGGGGTTCTCCGACTGGGCGGAGCGGAGCAGGCCGATCACGGCGGCGCCGGCCAGGTCGGTCAGGTCGGCGTCCCGGTCGGTGGCGACCGCGCCCGAGGTCAGCACCACCAGCCGGGACACCGCGTAGCGCTCCTCGGCGAGGAACTGCTGGAGTACGGCAAGCACCCGGTGGGTCGCCTCGGCGACGGCGCGCGGCACGTCCGCCGACGCGGGTGGGTCGAGCAACGGCAGGACCAGCACGCCGGGCGCGTCCGTCCCGTCGTCCATCGCCGTGGCCAGGGCCGTCAGGTCGGGGTACGCCGCCACGGCCGTGTCGGTGGCCGCGACCGCGTCGGTGAGCGCCGCGGCGTCGCCGATGACCGCCCAGTCGACAGTGGACGGGCCGGCGGGCAGCGCGAGCGGCGCCCACTCGACCTGGAAGAGCGACTCGGTGCCGCCGCCGGAGGCGGTGCGGAGCTGGTCGGCGGAGACCGGCCGCAGGACCAGGGAGCCGACGGAGATGACGGGCGCGCCGGTGACGTCGGTGAGCAGCAGCGAGATGCTGTCGGGGCCGGTGTGCGAGACCCGGACGCGGGCCGCCGCGGCCCCGGCGCCGTGCAGGGCGACGTCGTTCCAGGAGAACGGCAGCCGGCCGTACCCCGGGGGCATGCCCGCCCCTGAAGGCTCTCCGGCCGGCGTGGTCAGGCCGAGGGTGTGCAGCGCCGCGTCGAGCAGGGCCGGGTGCAGGCCGTACCCGCCGGCCTCGGCGGCGGGGGCCTCGGGCAGCGCCAGCTCGGCGAAGAGGTCGTCGCCGCGCCGCCACGCGGAGCGCAGGGCGATGAAGGACGGACCGTAGTCGTAGCCCTGGGCGGAGAGGTTCAGGTAGAGGTCGTCGGTGCCGACCTCGGTGGCGCCCGGCGGCGGCCAGGTGGTCAGGTCGGACCAGCCGGTGGGGCCGCTCGGGGCGGCGGGGCCGCTGGCCAGCACGCCGCTGGCGTTGCGGGTCCAGGTCCGCTCGCCCGCGCCCTCGGCCGGCTCGCCGTCCTGGGCGGAGTGCAGCGACACGGACCGGCAGCCGGTCTCGTCGGCCGGGCCGATCCAGAGCTGGATGTCGACGCCCCCGGTCTCCGGCAGGATCAGCGGCGACTCCAGGGTGAGTTCGCGGACGTGGTCCGCGCCGACGTGCGCGCCGGCCTGGAGGGCGAGTTCGACGAAGCCCGTGCCGGGCAGCAGCACGGTGTCGAAGACGACGTGGTCACAGATCCACGGGTGGGTACGCCGGGCCAGCCGGCCGGTGAACAGGAATCCCTCGGCGTGCGCGACGCCGACGGCGGCCCCGAGCAGGGGGTGTTGCGCGGGGCGCAGGCCGACGGCGGTGACGTCGCCGGTCCACCCGGCGCCCGCCTCGGGCCAGTAGCGCTGGTGCTGGAAGGCGTACGTGGGCAGGTCCACCCGCCGCGCGCCGGTGTCGGCGAACCACCGCCGCCAGTCGACCGCCACCCCGTGCACGTGCAACTCGGCCAGCCCGGCCAGCAGCCCGTGCACCTCGGGCCGGTCCGCGCGCTGCGCGGCGACGGCCAGCACGGCGTCGTCGGCGGGCAGGACATCGCCGACCATCGCGGTCAGCACGCTACGCGGGCCGACCTCCAGGAACGTGTCCGCCCCAGCAGCGCGCAGCGCCGTCACCCCGTCAGCGAACCGCACCGCCTCCCGCACATGCCGCACCCAATACTCCGGCGTGCAGATCTCATCGCCGGCCAGAGCACCCGTCACGTTCGACACCACCGGCAGCGACGGCGCAGCGAACTCCAACCCGTCGAGAACGGCCCGGAAATCGGCGAGCATCGGCTCCATCAACGGACTGTGGAACGCGTGACTGACCACGAGCCGACGCGTACGTACACCCCGGTCCCGCCAGACCCGCTCCACCTCGTCGAGGGCCTCAACGGCGCCGGAGACCACGACGGCCTGCGGACCGTTGACCGCCGCGATCCCCACTCCGGCCAGCCCGTCCAGCGTGGCCGCCACGTCGGCCTCGGTGGCCGCCACGGCCAGCATCCCACCCCCGGCGGGCAGCGCCTGCATCAACCGACCCCGCGCCGCCACCAACGCACAGGCATGCTCCAGCGACAGCACCCCCGCCACGTACGCCGCCGTGACCTCGCCGATCGAGTGCCCGCCGACCAGGTCGGGGGCGACGCCGAAGGACTCCACCAGCCGGAACAACGCCACCTCGACCGCGAACAACCCCGCCTGCGTGAACACCGTCTGATCCAGCAACTCCGCCTCAGCCGAACCCGGCTCAGCGAAGAGCACCTCACGCAGGGGGCGCGGCAGGGCCCTGTCCAGGTGCCCGCACGCCTCGTCGAGGGCGGCGGCGAAGACGGGGAACTCCGCGTACAGCTCCCGGCCCATGCCGGCGCGCTGCGCACCCTGACCCGAGAAGAGCACCGCCAACGGACCCCGACCGCCGGCCTGGCCCACGACAACCGCACCCGACGGCTGCCCAGCGGCCAGGGCACGCAACCCGGCCAGCAACTCCTCACGGCCGGTCACGGAGACCACGGCCCGGTGCTCCAGGGTGGAGCGGGAGGTGACCGACGAGAAGGCCACGTCCAGGGGCCGCAGGGTCTCGTCGGCGGCGATCCGGGCCGCCCAGCGGCCCGCCTGCGCGGCGAGGCCGGCCGCGTCCCGGGCCGACACCGGCACCGGCACGACCGGCCGCTCGACCAGCAACGCGCCGTCGGCCGACGGGGACTGCTGGGGCGCCGGAGCCTGCTCCAGGATGGTGTGGGCGTTCGTGCCGGACACCCCGAACGAGGAGACGGCCGAACGGCGCGGCCGGCTCACCGCCGGCCACGGCGTCGCCTCGGTCACCAGCGACACCTCGCCGGCCGACCAGTCCACCTCGGGCGTCGGCTCGTCCACGTGCAGGGTGGGCGGTACGACGCCGTGCCGCATCGCCATCACCATCTTGATCACACCGGCGACACCGGCGGCGGCCTGGGCGTGCCCGATGTTCGACTTCACCGACCCGAGCAGCAGTGGCGCCGAGTCCCCCCGGTCCTGCCCGTACGTGGCCAGCAGCGCCTGCGCCTCGATCGGGTCGCCGAGCCGGGTGCCGGTGCCGTGCGCCTCCACCACGTCCACGCCGCCGGTGGCGAGGCCGGCGTTGGCCAGCGCCTGCTGGATCACCCGCTGCTGCGACGGCCCGTTCGGGGCGCTCAGGCCGTTGGAGGCGCCGTCCTGGTTGACGGCGCTGCCCCGCACCACGGCGAGGACGGGGTGGCCGTTGCGCTGCGCGTCCGACAGCCGCTCCAGCACCAGGACGCCGACGCCCTCGGACCAGCCGGTCCCGTCGGCGGCGGCGGCGAACGCCTTGCAGCGGCCGTCGGCGGCCAGGCCGCGCTGCCGGGAGAACTCGACGAAGGCGGCCGGGGTGCACATGGCGGTGACCCCGGCGACGATCGCCAGGGTGCACTCCCGCTGCCGCAGCGCCTGCCCCGCCAGGTGCAGGGCGACCAGCGAGGACGAGCAGGCGGTGTCGATGGTGACCGCCGGGCCCTCCAGCCCGAAGGTGTAGGCGATCCGGCCGGAGACCACGCTGCCGGCGTTGCCGGTCATCAGGTGCCCCTCCAGGCCCTGCGCGGCACCCATCAGCACGGTGCCGTAGTCCTGGCCGGTGCTGCCGGCGAAGACGCCGGTGCGGCTGCCGCGCAGCGAGTGCGGGTCGATGCCGGCCCGCTCCAGGGCCTCCCACGATGTCTCCAGCAGCCAGCGCTGCTGCGGGTCCATCGCCAGCGCCTCGCGGGGGGAGATCGCGAAGAAGCCCGGGTCGAAGTCGGGCAGGTCGTGGACGAAGCCGCCCTGCCGCGTGTACGACGTGCCGCTCTGTTCGGGGTCGCTGTCGTAGAGCGACCCGAGGTCCCAGCCGCGGTCCTCGGGGAAGTCGGTGACCACGTCCCGGCCGGACGCGACCACCTCCCACAGATCCTCGGGAGAGCGCACCCCGCCGGGGAAGCGGCAGCTCATGGAGACGATGGCGACCGGTTCCTGTTCACCGGCCTCCACCTCGCGCAGGCGCTGGCGCACCTGGTGCAGGTCAGCGGTGACCCGCTTGAGGTAGTCGAGAAGCTTCGCCTCGTCAGCCATGGACCGCGCACTCCTTGTGTTGACCCGTCGTCACAGCAGCGATCACGTCAGGACATCCCCAGCTCGCGGTCGATGAAGTCGAAGACCTCGTCCGGCGTCGCGTCCTGGAGCTTCTCGGCGACGGTGTCGCCGTCCGCCGGGGCGTCGGCCTCGTTGAGGGAGGCCAGCAGCGCCCGCAGCCGTTCGGTGATCCGAATTCGGGCGCTGCGGTCCGGCGCCGAGCCGGAGAGTGCCGCTTCCAACCTGTCCAGCTCACCGAAGACCGGTGCGACCCCGGCCACGCCGCCGTCGACGATCGCGGCCCGCACGTATTCGGCCAGCCCGGCGGCGGTCGGGTAGTCGAAGACCACGGTGGCGGGCAGCCGCACGCCGGTCGCCGCGGTGAGCCGGTTACGCAGCTCCACGGCGGTCAGCGAGTCGAAGCCGAGTTCGCGGAACGCCCGGTCCGGCTCGACGGCGTCCGCCGAGGCGTGCCCGAGCACCGCGGCGGCCTGCCCGCGTACCAGCTCCAGCAGGGTCTTGCGTCGTTCGGCGTCGGTCTGCCCGGCGAGCAGGGCGGCCAGGGACTCCGCGGAGACGCTGGTGTCCTCGGCCCGCTCGGCGACGGCCCGCCGTGCCTCGGCCACACCCGCGATGAGCGGGCTGGGCCGCACGGCCACGAAGCCGGGCACGTAGCGGGCCCAGTCGATGTCGGTCACCATCGTCGCCGGCTCGCCCCGCGCGACGCACTGGGCGAGCGCCGTGAGCGCGGGCGCGGTGTCGAGGCGGGCCACGCCGGTACGCCGGCGGCGCTCCTCGACGGCCTGGTCGGTGGCGGCCATCCCGCCGGCCGTCCAGGGGCCCCAGGCGACCGAGGTGGCCGGCAGGCCCTGGCGGTGCCGCTGCTCGGCGAGCGCGTCGAGGTAGGCGTTGGCGGCGGCGTAGCTGCCCTGGCCGGCGGCGCCGAGCTGGCCGGCCATCGCGGAGAACAGCACGAACGTGCGCAGTTCCCGCCCGAGGGTGAGCTCGTGCAGGTGCAGGGCGCCGAGCACCTTGGGTCGCAGGACGGTGGCGAGCCGGTCGGGGGTGAGCCCGTCGAGCACCCCGTCCTCCAGCACGCCGGCGGCGTGCACGACGCTGGTCAGCGGCGCGTCGGCGGGCACCTCGTCGAGCAGCTTGGCCAGCGCGGCCCGGTCGGCCACGTCGCAGGCCGCGACGGTCACCCGGGTGCCCGCCCCGGTCAGCTCACGGACGAGTGCCGTGGCGCCGGGGGCGTCCGCGCCGCGGCGGCTGACGAGCATCAGGTGCTCGGCGCCCCGGGCGGCCAGCCAGCGGGCCACCTCCGCGCCGAGCGCGCCGGTGCCGCCGGTGACCAGCGTCGTGCCCGGGTAGCCGGCCTCGTCGGTGGGTGCCTCCCCGCCGGGCGCGCGTACCAGCCGGCGGACGAGGACGGTGGCGCCGTCGACCGCTAGCTGGTCCTCGCCGTCGAGGCCGGCGAGGGCGGCGCAGAGCAGGTCCCAGCCGTGGTCGTCCAGGGTGGCCGGAACGTCGACCAGGCCGCCCCACCGCTCGGGGTGTTCGAGGGCCACGACCCGGCCGAGGCCCCAGAGCAGCGACTGCTCCGGGCGGCCGGCGGTGCCGCCCCGGGTGGTGCCGGCGGCGCCCCGGGTGACGCACCACAGCGGGGCGGCGACGTCGAGGTCCCCGAGCGCCTGGATCAGCGCCAGCGACCGGGCGAGGAACGGCGGCACCGGCTGGGTGTCGTCGACCGCGCCGTCGGCGAGGGCGAGCAGGGACAGCACCCCGTCGACCGGAGCCGTTCCGCCGTCGGAGGTACGGGTGACACCGCTCAGGTGTGCGGTGAGGGCGGCCCGGTCGGTCAGGTTCTCCGGCAGCGACACCAGCCGGACGTCGGCGCCCCGGCGGGACAGCTCGGCGACGGCGGCCTCGCCCTCCTCCGGGTGCCGCGCGTCGGCGATCACCCACCAGGCGCCGGGGAGGAAGCTGACGGGCGTGCCGGTGTACGGCTGCCAGACGGTGCGGTAGCGCAGGTCGTCCAGGGCGGACCGGTTGCGCTGCCGGCGTCGCCAGGAGGCGAGCACGGGCAGGGCCCCGCCCAGCCGTTCCAGGGATTCCGTCGCGTCCTGCTCGGTGAGTTCCGCGAGCGCGGCCAGGTCCTCGCGTTCGACGGCCGCCCAGAACGCGGAGTCGACGCCGTTCGGGGTCTCCTCGGCGCCGTCCTGCCCGGTCACGGCGGTGGGCCAG
This sequence comes from Micromonospora sp. AB353, assembly GCF_049538395.1. NCBI lineage: Bacteria > Bacillati > Actinomycetota > Actinomycetes > Micromonosporales > Micromonosporaceae > Micromonospora > Micromonospora sp. AB353. The sequence continues at coordinate 53,288 of NZ_JBMVFV010000033.1, forward strand.
TAGCGTCCCCGGTCGAAGGCGTAGGTGGGCAGTGCCACCACGTCGGTCTCGGCGAGGACGGCCGTCAGGTCGACGGGCAGGCCGATCGCGTGGGCGGTAGCCAGGTTGGTCAGCAGCCGCGTCGGGTCGTCGTCGCCCCTGCGCAGGCTGCCCAGGGTGTGCCCGGTGACGCCGGCGTCGTCCAGGATCGCCGTGACCGGCATCGTCAGCACCGGATGCGGGGAGATCTCCACGAACGTCGTGTGACCCGCCTCGACCGCCACCCGCACAGCGGCGTCGAACCGCACCGTCTGCCGCAGGTTGTCGTACCAGTAGTCCGCCGTCATCGAGGACGGGTCCACCCAGTCCCCGGTGAGGGTGGAGACGAGCCGGACGTTGCCCTGTCGCGGCGTCACGTCGGCCAGGTCGGCGCGCAACCGCTCGGCGACCTCCTGCACCGCCGCCGAGTGCGACGCGTAGTCCACCGGAATCAACCGCGCCCGCACCCCGTCGGCCTGACACGCCTCCACCAGGTCGGCGACCGGCTGCGGCGGACCGGACACCACCACGGTGGACGGGCCGTTGACGGCCGCCACCCCCACGCCCGGGAACACCGGCAACCGCTCGGCGACCGCCTCGGCGGACAGGTCGATCGACGCCATCGTGCCGGTGCCCCGCAGCACCGTCAGCGCCCGCGACCGCAACGCCACGGCCTTCGCCGCGTCCTCCAGGGAGAGAATCCCGGCCACGCACGCGGCACCGATCTCGCCCTGCGAATGGCCGACCACCGCCGCCGGGGTGACCCCGGCGTGCTGCCACACCGCCGCCAGCGCCACACCAACGGCCCACAGCACCGGCTGTACGACCTCCACCCGCGCCAGCCACGACTCGTCGTCACCGGTCAACACCGACACCAGGTCCACGTCCAGATACGGCGCCAACGCCCGCTGGCACTCCGCCAGGCGCGCGTCGAACACCGGCACACGACCCACCAGACCCGCCGCCATCCGCGCCGACTGCGCACCCTGACCCGGGAACACGAACACCGCGCCCGCGCCATGGGACATGGCGGTGCCGGCGACGACGTTCCCCGCCGGCGACCCCGACGCCAGAGCGTCCAGCCCCGCCAGCAACTCCTCCATGCCCGACCCGACCACAGCCGCCCGCTGGTCGAACACCGACCGGGTGACGGCGAGAGACCAGCCCACCGCCGCCGTGTCGATGGCGGCGTGCGCGCGGACGTGCCGGGCCAGGCGGGCGGCCTGACCGGCCAGGGCGCCCCGCGTCCGCCCCGACACCGCCCAGACGACGACGTCGGAAGCCACGAGCCCCGCGCTCCGGCCGGTGGCGGTCTCGGGTTCCGCGCTCTCGGTAGGCAGGTCCTCGGGCAGTTCGATGATCACGTGGGCGTTCGTGCCGGAGATGCCGAACGACGACACCGCCGCCCGGCGCGCCCGGTCCACGGCCGGCCACGGCCGCGACTCGATCGCCAGCTCGACGGCCCCGGAGGTCCAGTCGATGTGCGGCGACGGCTCGTCCACGTGCAGCGTCGCGGGAACCACGCCCTCCCGCATCGCCAGCACCATCTTGATCACACCGGCGACGCCGGCGGCGGCCTGCGTGTGGCCGATGTTCGACTTGACCGAGCCGAGCAGCAGCGGCTCCTCGCGCTCCTGCCCGTACGTGGCGAGCAGGGCCTGCGCCTCGATCGGGTCACCCAGCGTCGTGCCGGTGCCGTGCGCCTCGACCACGTCCACATCGGCCGCGGAGAGCCGCGCCGACGCCAGCGCCTGCCGGATCACCCGCTGCTGCGACGGACCGTTCGGCGCCGTCAGGCCGTTCGACGCGCCGTCCTGGTTGACGGCACTGCCCCGCACGATCGCCAGCACCTCGTGACCGTTGCGCCGCGCGTCCGACAGCCGCTCCACCAGCAGCACACCCACACCCTCGCCCCAGCCCGTACCGTCCGCAGCCGCCGCGAACGCCTTGCACCGGCCGTCGGCCGCCAGGCCCCGCTGCCGGGAGAACTCCACGAACAGCCCGGGCGTCGCCATCACGGTCACGCCGCCGGCGAGGGCCAGGTCGCACTCGCCACGCCGCAGCGACTGCACCGCCAGGTGCAACGCCACGAGCGACGACGAACACGCCGTGTCCACCGACACCGCCGGCCCCTCCAACCCCAACGCGTACGCCACCCGGCCCGACACCACACTCGCGGCGTTGCCCGTCCCCGCGAAGCCCTCCACCTCGTCCCCCGCCACCATCAGCAGGGCCCCATAGTCCTGACCATTCGTGCCCACGAACACCCCTGTTCGCGAACCCCGCAGAACCCCAGGCTCAACCCCTGCCCGCTCGACGGCCTCCCACGAAACCTCCAGCAACAACCGCTGCTGCGGGTCCATGGCCAACGCCTCGCGGGGGGAAATCCCGAAGAAACCGGCATCAAACTCCGCCGCCTCGTAGAGGAAGGCGCCGCTGCGGACGTAGGAGGTGCCGGTGGAATAGGGGTCGGGGTCGTAGAGGCGCTCGACGTCCCAACCCCGATCGCCGGGGAGGTCCGACACGGCGTCGCGGCCGGCGTGCAGCATCTGCCAGAACCGCTCGGGATCGTTGGCCCCACCGGGGAAGCGGCAGGACATGGCCACGATGGCCACCGGCTCGTCGTCGCCGAGCGCCACCGGGGCGGCCTCGACGGCCACGGCGGCCTCCCCGCCCAGTTCCTCGTGCAGGTGCCGGGCGAGCGCGGTCGGCGACGGGTAGTCGAAGACCAGGGTCACCGGCAGCCGCAGCGAGGTGGCGGTGGCGAGCCGGTTGCGCAGTTCCACCGCGGTCACCGAGTCGAAGCCGAGGTCGCGGAACGCGTGGTGCGGGTCGACGGCCTGGCCGTCGGCGTACCTGAGAACCGTGGCCGCCTGGTCGCGGACCAGGTCGAGCAGCGCCTGCTGGCGCTCGGCGGCGCTCATCCGGGTGAACGCGCCGGCCGGGCCGGCCTCGTCGGTCTCCTTCGTCTCGGCCAGTCCCTTGGTGGCCTGCAACCGCTGCGCCTCGGGGATCTCCGAGATCAGCGGGCCGGGCCGGGTGGCGGTGAACGCGACGAAGAACCGCTCCCAGGCGATGTTCGAGATGGTCAGGAACGTCTCGTCGTGCTCGACGGCCTGGTGCAGGGCCGCGACGGCGAGCCGCGGCGGCATCTCGGGTGCACCGTGGCGGTGCAGCATCCGGCCGAACTCGCCGTCGGCCATGCCACCGCCGCCCCAGGCGCCCCAACCGATGGAGGTGGCGGGCAGACCGAGGGCGCGGCGGTGCTCGGCGAGGGCGTTGAGGAACGCGTTGCCGGGGGCGTAGTTGCCCACGCCGGAGCTGCCGACGGTGCCGGCCATCGACGAGAACAGGATGAACGCGTCGAGGTCCAGCTCGCGGGTCAGCTCGTGCAGGTTCAGTGCGGCGGTGACCTTCGCGCTGAGCGCGTAGTCGACCTGGTCCAGCGTCAGCGAGTTGATCACCGAGTCGTCGAGCACGGCTGCGGTGTGCACGACGGTGGTCAGCGGGTGCTCGGACGGCAGGTCGGCGAGGACGGCGGCGAGCGCCGAGCGGTCGGCGGCGTCGCAGGCGGCGACGGTCACCCGGGCGCCCAGTGCGACCAACTCGGCCTCGAGGTCGGCGATGCCCTCGGCCTGCCGGCCGCGCCGGCTCACCAGCACCAGGTGGGCGGCGCCGTTGGCGGCGAGCCAGCGGGCCATGTGCCCGCCGAGCGCGCCGGTGCCGCCGGTGACCAGGGCGGTGCCGGAGGGCCGCCAGGCGCGCGGGGCGGGCGTGTCGCCGAGCGGGGCGTGCAGCAGTCGCCGGCCGAACGCGCCGGCCCACCGCAGCGCGACCTGGTCCTCCCCGTCGGCACCGGCGAGGACGCGCACGAGCCGGCGGCCGGCCGCATCGTCGAGCTCGTCGGGCAGGTCCACGAGGCCGCCCCAGCGGTCCGGGTGCTCCAGCGCGGCGACCCGGCCGAAGCCCCAGGTGAGCTGCTGGAGCGGGTGCGGCAGCGGGTCGGCTGGGCCGGTCGCGACGGCACCCCGGGTGAGGCACCACAGGGGCGCGCGGACGCCGGCGTCGCCGAGCGCCTGCACGAGGGTGACGGTGCCGGCGAAGCCGACCGGCACGGACGGGTACGCCGGGGCGGGCGTCTCGTCGAGCGGCAGCAGCGACACGATCCCGGCGGGGCGGGGGCCGCCGTCGGCGAGGTCGCGCAGCCGGGCGGCGAGCGCCGCGCGGTCCGTGCGGTCGGCGTCCAGCGCCAGCGGTACGACGGTGCCGCCGTGGCGCCGCAACGCCTCGGCGCAGAAGTCGGCCTCGGCCGCGCCGGTGTCGTCGGGGCCGGTGAGCAGCCACCAGGTGCCGGTGACGGCCGGCTCGCCGGAGGCGACGGGGGCGACGGGCGTCCAACTGTCCCGGTACCGCCACGAGTCCACTGTGGCCTGGTCGCGGTGCCGGCGACGCCAGGCGGCGAGCACCGGCAGCACGTCGGCGAACGCCGTCTCCGGGACGGGCCTCGGCTCGGTCGTGGCGGAGAGTTCGGCCGTGAGCGCGGTCAGGTCCTCCGCCTCGATGGCCGCCCAGAACCGGGCGTCGACCTCGTCGTCGGCCACGGCACCGGCGGTCCCGACCGCGGGGGCGGGCGCGGTCGACGGCTGCGGCCAGTAGAGCTGCCGCTGGAACGGGTACGTGGGCAGGTCGAGGCGACGCCCGGCGAGGCCGGCGAAGGCGGGCCGCCAGTCCACGGCCGTACCTCCGGCCCAGACCTCGGCCAGGGCGCGCAGGAAGCGGCCGAGGCCGCCCTCGCCCCGGCGCAGGCTGCCGGTGACGGTGACCGCGTCCGGGTCGGCGGCGGCCAGCTCGACGCTCTCCTGCGCGGCCATCGTCAGCACGGGGTGGGCGCTGACCTCGACGAAGGTCTGGTAGCCGGCGGCGACGAGGCTGCGTACCGCCTCGTCGAAGCGGACGGTCTGCCGCAGGTTGCGGTACCAGTAGTCGGCGTCGAGGGCGGCGGTGTCGAGCCAGTCCCCCTCGACGGTGGAGCGGAACCGGACCTCGCCGGTGCGGGGCCGCAGCCCGGCGAGCAGTTCCAGGAGCTGCTCGCGCAGTTGCTCGACGTGGGCGGAGTGGGAGGCGTAGTCCACGGGGACGCGGCGCACCCGCACCTCGTGGGACTCGTAGTGGGCGACGAGCTCGTCGAGGGCGGCGCCGTCGCCGGAGACCACGACGGAGGTGGGTCCGTTGACGGCAGCCAGGGCGATGCGGCCGGCCCAGCGGGCGATCGTCGCGGTGGCCTCGTCGGCGGTGGTGGCGACCGAGACCATGCCGCCGTCCCCGGCGATGCCGGCGATGATCCGGCTGCGCAGCGCGACCACGGCCGCCGCGTCGTCGAGGGTGAGGCCACCGGCGACGTACGCGGCGGCGATCTCCCCCTGGGAGTGGCCGACGACGGCTCCGGGGCGCACCCCGTACGACTCCCAGAGCGCGGCGAGCGAGACGCTGACCGCGAACAGGGTGGGCTGCACGACGTCGACGCGCTCCAGCGACGGGGCGTCGGGCGCGCCGCGTACCACGTCGGTCGGTGACCAGTCGACGTACGGGCGCAGCGCCTCGGCGCAGGCGGCGAACGTCTCCGCGAAGACGGGGGCGGTGTCGAGCAGCTCGGCGGCCATCCCGGCCCACTGCGATCCCTGGCCCGGGAAGACGAACGCGACCTCGCCCGGCGTGCCGGGGACGCGGGTGACGGTCTGCGGGCCGGGCCGGCCGGCGGCGAGCGCGTCGAGGGACGCGGTCAGGTCGTCGCGGTCGGCGGCGAAGACGACGGCCCGGTGGTCGTGGGCGGCGCGGGTGGCGGCCAGCGACCAGGCGACGTCGGCGAGCGCGTCGTCCTCCACTGTGCCGAGGTGCTCGCGCAGGTCCCGGGTACGGGCGGTGAGGGCGTCGACGGTGCGCCCGGAGAGCACCCAGGGCAGCTCCCCGGTCGGCACGTCGGCCACCGGTCCGGGCTCCGGCTCGTCGGCGGGGGCCTGTTCGAGGATGGTGTGCACGTTGGTGCCGCTGATCCCGAACGAGGAGACGGCGGCGCGGCGTACCCCGTCGGCCGGCTCCCACGGCCGGGCGGAGGTGAGCAGCTCGACGCTGCCGCCGGTCCAGTCGACGTGCGGGGTGGGCTCGTCCACGTGCAGCGTGGGCGGCAGCACCCCGTGCCGCATCGCCAGCACCATCTTCATCACCCCGGCCACGCCCGCCGCCGCCTGGGTGTGCCCGATGTTCGACTTGATCGAGCCGAGCCACAACGGCCGGTCGGCGGGCCGGTCCTGGCCGTACGTGGCGATGAGGGCCTGCGCCTCGATCGGGTCGCCGAGGGTGGTGCCGGTGCCGTGCGCCTCGACGGCGTCCACCTGCTCGGCGGTGAGTCCGGCGTTCGCGAGGGCCTGCCGGATCACCCGCTGCTGGGCGGGGCCGTTGGGGGCGGTGAGGCCGTTGGAGGCGCCGTCCTGGTTGACGGCGCTGCCGCGCAGCACGGCGAGGACCGGGTTGCCGTCGCGGCGGGCGTCGGAGAGCCGCTGGAGCACCAGCAGGCCGATGCCCTCGCCCCAGCCGGTGCCGTCCGCGGCGCCGGCGAACGGCTTGCACCGGCCGTCGGCGGCGAGACCGCGCTGGCGGGAGAAGCCGACGAAGATGCCGGGGGTGGCCATCACGGTGGCGCCGCCGGCCAGGGCCAGGTCGCACTCCCCCGTCTGAAGGGCCTGCGCGGCCAGGTGCATCGCGACCAGCGACGACGAGCAGGCCGTGTCGACGGTGACGGCCGGGCCGTGCAGCCCGAAGGTGTACGCCAGCCGGCCGGAGATGACGCTGGCGGAGGTGCCGGTGGCGAGGTAGTTCTCGTCGACGTCCCCGGTGGCCATCAGCAACGAGCCGTAGTCCTGGCCGTTGGTGCCGACGTACACGCCGGTGCGGCTGCCGCGCAGGGCGGTCGGGTCGATCCGGGCCCGCTCGAACGCCTCCCAGGTGGTCTCCAGCAGCAGCCGCTGCTGCGGGTCCATGGCGAGGGCCTCGCGGGGACTGATGCCGAAGAACGCCGGGTCGAACTCGCCGGCACCGGCGACGAAGCCGCCCTCCCGGACGTAGCTGGTACCGAGGTGCTCGGGGTCGGGGTGGTACAGCTCGGCGAGGTTCCAGCCGCGCTCGCCGGGCATCAGGCTCAGCGCGTCGGTGCCGGTGGCCAGCAGATCCCAGAGCTGCTCGGGCGAGGTGACCCCGCCGGGGAAGCGGCAGCTCATCGCGACGATGGCGATCGGTTCGCGGTCACGGCCGGTGCCGTCGGCGACCACCTCGCCGGTGGTGTGCCCGGCGGTGAGGCCGTGCAGGTGGGCGGCGAGTTCGGCGACCGTGGGGTGGTCGAAGACCAGCGTGGCGGGCAGGGTCATACCGGTCTCGGCGGTCAGCCGGTTGCGCAGCTCGACGGCGGTGAGCGAGTCGAAGCCGAGGTCACGGAAGGTGCGCTCGGGCAGCGGCCGCCCGGCCGGGTAGCCGAGCACGACGGCGGCCTGGGTGCGTACGAGGTCGGCGAGCTGCGGCAGGGACCGGCCGACCACCACGGCGCGGACGGGACCGGTGGGCACGGCGGGCACCCCGGGCAGGGCGGCGATCAGTGGCGTGGGCCGGCCCCAGGAGGCGGCGAGGCGTCCCCAGTCGACGGCGGCGACGGTGACCGCCGGCTCGGCGGTGTTGACCAGCCGGCCGAGGGCGGTGACGGCCTCGGCGGCGGGGAGCGCGTCGACCCCGCCCCGGGCGAGCCGGGCGGTCAGGGCGGCGGCCATGCCGTCCTCTGCCCAGGCGCCCCAGGCGATGGCGGTGGCGGGCAGGCCCTGGTCGCGTCGCCAGGCCGCGAACGCGTCGAGATAGGCGTTGGCCGCCGCGTAGTTGCCCTGCCCGGCGCTGCCGATGACGCCGGCGAGGGAGGAGAAGAGCACGAACGCGTCGAGGTCGCGGTGGGCGGTGGCCTCGTGCAGAACCTGGGCGGCGCGGACCTTGCCGTCGAGGACGGCCTGCAACCGGGTCAGGTCGAGCCCGTCGAGGACGCCGTCGTCGATCACG
>NZ_JBMVFV010000034.1:0-61370 GCF_049538395.1 Micromonospora sp. AB353
TAACGCCTCGCGATAGGGAGGGGCCCCTTATTAACGCCACGGGCCGAACGCGCTCAACGCCACGGGCCGAACGCGCGCTCACCGTTCGTGGAGAGGGCGGCGCAGAGGGCGTCCACGTCGGTGCCGGTGGTCTCGGCGAGGAAGCGGACCGTCAGCGGGATCAGGTACGACGCGTTGGGCCGTCCCCGGTACGGCATGGGGGTGAGGTAGGGCGCGTCGGTCTCCACGAGCATCTGCTCCGGCGGCGTGACGGCGGCGGCCTCGCGCAGCGCGGCGGCGCTGCCGAACGTGACGGTGCCGGCGAAGCTGAGCAGGAAGCCGCGCCGGACGCACTCGCGGGCGAAGTCGGCGTCGCCGGAGAAGCAGTGCATGACCACGGTCTCCGGGGCGCCCTCGTCGTCGACGATGCGCAGCACGTCGGCGTGCGCGTCCCGGTCGTGGATGACCAGCGTCTTGCCGTGCCGCTTGGCGATGGCGATGTGCGCCCGGAAGCTCTCCTCCTGCGCGGCGCGCCCGTCGTCGCCGGTACGGAAGAAGTCCATCCCGGTCTCGCCGACGCCGCGGACCCGGTCCCGGCCGGCGAGCGTCTCGATCTCGCGCAGCGCCTCGTCGAGGTCGGCCAGCCGGGGCGCCTCGTTCGGGTGCAGTGCGACGGTGGCGAGCACCGGGGCGTACCGGTCGGCCACGTCGGCGCCCCACCGGGACGAGTCGACGTCCACCCCGACCTGGACGAGCCGGTCCACGCCGGCCCGGGCGGCGACGTCGATCGCGGCGGCCACCGGGTCGTCGCCGGGGGCACCGCCCGGCGGGGTGCCGAACTCGCCGACGGTGATGTCGAGGTGGGTGTGGCTGTCCGGCACGGGTACGGGCAGCGGCTCGGGGGCGGGCGGGAACTCCCCGGCCCGGCGGGCGGCGCGCTGCTTGCGGGTCTCGGTCTGCTCGGTCATCGCGGCCAGCATCACACACCGGCCCGGTGCGGCGTTCCCGGACCGCCACCGGCTGTTCACATGCCCCACATCTGGCGGGCTTAGCGTCCTGGAGTGACAGTCACCGACCAGGCCGGCGGGCCCGCCTCCGACCGGGCCGGGTTGCGCGTGACGTACGGCGGCCGGGTGCATCCGGCGGAGGAGATCGCCCGGGGCGCGGCGTACGAGTTGTTCAGCGCCGACGAGGCGCCCGGGTTCGAGTGGTGTCCCCGGCCCGGCACCGGCTATCCGTGGCGGCGGTTCGTGCACGCGACCGAGGTGGACGCGGTGCACGGCGGCGCGGGGTCGGCGGACGACACGGACGCGCCGCTGCTGATGCCGGTGCACCGGGACCGGGGCTGGGAGTACGTACACCGGCTCAGCCAGCAGCCGGGGGCGGCGGGTGACCCGACGCTGGCCGCGGTGCGGGCGTCGGCGGTGATCCGGCCCGGCACCCGGATGGTCAAGGTGCTCTCCGCGCGGCAGCTCGCCGGCTACGTGCGGGGCGTGCTGCCGCACGGCTTCTGCTACCGGGAGCACGACGTGGCGCACCTGCGGACGCCGGCCGGGATGGCGGTGCTGCGGGGCGACTCGGAGGGCGGCGACGTGGCGTACGCGCTGCGCTGGCGGGCCGCCGACCCGGCCGACTACGACGTGCCGGTGGGCCCGGCGCACCGGGGGCTCACGGCGTTGCCGCCCCGGGACCGGCTCGGGCCACCGGTGCTGGGTACCGGGTTCGTGCCGAGCAGCGCGCAGCTCGTACCGGAGTTCGTCACCCGGGAGTTCGCCGACCTGCCGATGCCGGCGAACGCCACGCTGCTCGCCTATCCGGCCGAGGGGGTGGAGGTGGTGCTCTACACCTACCAGGCGGAGCAGCGGGGCTGGCTGCGCCTGGCCGGGCCGCAGTGGCGGCACCTGCTCGCCGCAGTGCCCGGCCTGGCGGCCGACCAGGAGTACGTGCCGAACGGCGAGGCGCCGCGCTCCACCCGGCTCGTCGGCACGTACGCGGGTTCGGAGTACGAGGCGGTGGCCGACCAGCCGGGCGGGTTCCGGGTGCTGGCGATGACCCGGGCGGCCCGGTACCCGGTGGACGCGCCGGCCCGCCGGGTACGCACGGCGGCCTGGCGCGGGGTGCAGTGCCTGGTGCTGCGGGAGGAGGGCGGCTGGCTGCGGCTGCGGCTGCGCCGCCCGGATCCGGACGGGGTGGCCGCGACCGGCGCGCAGTGTCTGGAACGCGGCGTGTACGAGGTCTGGGCGCCCGGCGCCGAGCTGACCGACGACCGGGTGGTGGACCTGCCCTATCCGGCCCGCCACGAATAGACGAGGGCAGGTCGGGAAGGCGTGGGGGGTCCGAGAACCCGCGCGAGGGGGAATCCCGACATGCCTTTCGTCACCGTCGGTACGGAGAACTCCGCACCCATCGACCTGTACTACGAGGATCACGGTTCCGGTCAGCCGATCGTGCTGATCCACGGTTTCCCGTTCAACGGGGCGACCTGGGAGAAGATGAGCGGTCCGCTGCTGAACGCCGGATACCGGGTGATCACGTACGACAGGCGTGGATTCGGCAACTCCGCGCAGCCGGCCATGGGCTACGACTACGACACGTTCGCGGCTGACCTGGACGTGCTGATGACGGAACTGGACCTGCGCAACGCGATCCTGGTCGGGCACTCGATGGGCACCGGTGAGGTGACCCGCTACCTGGGCGCGTACGGGTCGGACCGGGTGGACCGGGCGGTCCTGATGGCCCCGTTGGCGCCGTACCTGCTGAAGGCGCCCGACGACCCGGAGGGCGTCGACAAGAGCATGTTCGAGGGGTTCCAGAAGGCGATCATCCAGGACCGGTTCGCCTACCTGACCCAGTTCTGCGACGCGTTCTTCAACGCCAGCGAGAACCGGGGGACGCTGGTCAGCGACGAGGCGTACCACGCGCACTGGCAGATCGGCGCGCAGGCGTCGGCCAAGGGTACCCACGACTCGGTGGACGCCTGGCAGACCGACTTCCGCGCCGACCTGCCGAACATCGACGTGCCGGTGCTGATCATCCAGGGCGACAAGGACAACGTGCTGCCGTTCCCGGTGACGGGCCAGCGGCTGGTGAACATGCTGTCCGACGCCAAGCTGGTCACGCTGAAGGGTGCGCCGCACGGCACGCCGTGGACCCATCCCACCGAGGTCAACAAGGCCATCATGGAGTTCATCGGTAAGCCGAGCATGGCGACCGCCTGACCCGGCGGACGACCGCGGCCCCGGGGATCTCCCCGGGGCCGCGGTCACACGTGCGTGGTCAGCCGGCCAGGCGGGCCAGCTCCTCCTCGACGATGGACGGGTCGAGCTTGCGGAACACCGGCTTCGGCGCCGCGAGCGGCCGGCCCACTTCCAGGGGTACGGACTCCCAGCGCGCCCCGACCGTGTAGTCACCGGTCAGCACCGGGTACGACGGGCCGCCGTCGAGGTCGTCGACCTCCTCGATCACCGGCATCGGCGCGTGCACGCCGGTGCCGCCGAGCAGCTCGTGGATCTTCTGGGCGGAGTGCGGCAGGAACGGGGTGAGCAGCGTGTTGGCGTCGCTGACCACCTGGAGCGCGACGTGCAGGATGGTGCCCATGCGGGGCTTGTCGTCCTCGCCCTTGAGCTTCCAGGGCGCCTGCTCGGAGAGGTACTTGTTGGCCTCGGCGACGACCTTCATGGCCTCGCCGATGGCCTGCTTCTGCCGGTGCCGGGCGATCAGCTCGCCGACGACGCCGAAGCCGGCCTTCGCGGTGTCCAGCAGCGCCTGGTCGGCCTCGGTGAGCCCGGCCGGGTCGACCGGCGGGATGGCGCCGAAGTTCTTCGCCGCCATCGACACCGACCGGTTGACCAGGTTGCCCCAGCCGGCGACCAGTTCGTCGTTGTTGCGGCGGAGGAACTCGGCCCAGGTGAAGTCGGTGTCGTTGCTCTCCGGGCCGGCCACCGCGATGAAGTAGCGCAGCGCGTCGGCGTCGTAGCGCTCCAGGAAGTCCCGGACGTAGATGACCACCTTGCGGGAGGAGGAGAACTTCCGTCCCTCCATGGTCAGGTACTCGCTGGACACGACCTCGGTGGGCAGGTTGAGCCGGCCCAGTTCGCCCGGCTCGCCGTCGCGGGCGCCCGCACCGGAGTAGCCGCCGAGCAGCGCCGGCCAGATCACCGAGTGGAAGACGATGTTGTCCTTGCCCATGAAGTAGTAGGAGCGGGCGTCCTTCCCCTCCCCGTCCGCCGACCACCACTTGCGCCAGGCCTCCGGGTCGCCGGTGCGCCGGGCCCACTCGATGGACGCGGACAGGTAGCCGATGACCGCGTCGAACCAGACGTAGATCCGCTTGTCCGGGCGGTCGCGCCAGTCGTCGAGCGGGATCGGCACGCCCCACTCCAGGTCGCGGGTGATGGCCCGGGGCTGGAGGTCGTCGAGCAGGTTGCGGGAGAACCGCAGCACGTTGGGGCGCCAGCCGTCGCGGGTGTCCAGCCACTGCCGCAGCGCCTCGGCCAGGGCGGGCAGGTCGAGGAAGAAGTGCTCGGTCTCGACGAACTCCGGCGTCTCCCCGTTGATCTTCGACTTGGGGTCGATCAGGTCGATCGGGTCGAGCTGGTTGCCGCAGTTGTCGCACTGGTCGCCGCGCGCGCTGTCGTAGCCGCAGATCGGGCAGGTGCCCTCGATGTAGCGGTCGGGCAGCGTCCGGCCGGTGGACGGGGAGATCGCGCCGGTGGTGACCTTCGGGACGATGTAGCCGTTGCGGTAGAGGCCGGTGAACAGCTCCTGCACCACCGCGTAGTGGTTGCGCGTGGTGGTGCGGGTGAACAGGTCGTACGACAGGCCCAGCGCCCGCAGGTCCTCGGCGATCACCCGGTTGTAGCGGTCGGCCAGCTCGCGCGGGGTGACCCCCTCGGCGTCGGCCTGCACCTGGATCGGGGTGCCGTGTTCGTCGGTGCCGGAGACCATGAGCACGTCGTGACCGGCCATCCGCATGTACCGGGCGAAGACGTCGGAGGGAACGCCGAATCCGGATACGTGGCCGATGTGGCGCGGGCCGTTGGCGTAGGGCCAGGCGACCGCGGCGAGAACGTGACTCATGAGCAGCAAGCCTAGTGATTGACGTGGGTGCGCCGCGAACCAATGGGGTGCGCGCTCCGACCGTACGTCCGATTTGTCGCCGACACGCGGCGTGAGCTGACCGACAAGCCCGACGTACCGGTGTGAAATGAACATCGTGACCAGCAGACCACCGGCGCCCGAGCCGTCGGCCGCCGCCACCCGGCGTGCGGCACGGCCCGCGCCGCCCGGCGGGCCCGTCGCCCCGCAGCCGCGGCTCGACCCGGCGGACCCGCCGGTGGAGGTGGAGCCGACCACCGGAGCGCCGGTGGACGCGGTGCCGAACCGCGTGCCGGTACGTCAGCCGCGCTGGCAGCGCGAGGCCGCCTCGTCCGGCGGCTGGGCGCCGATCGAGGAGGTGCACTGGGACGGCACGCCGCTGCGTGACGAGCCGCGCCCGCGTCCCGCCCCGCACCCGGCGCGGCGGGAACGCGCCCGCCCGGTCGCGCCGCCGAGTCCGCCCGCCGGGCTGGCCGTACTGCTGACGCTGAGCCTGCTCGCCGCGTTCTTCGCCTGGGTGAGCGCCGGGCCGTTCTGGCTGGCGGCGGGGCACTCGACCGGCGGCACCGTGATGATCACGCAGTGCGCGGGCGGCGGGCTCACCCAGCGCTGCCGGGGCATCTTCTCCGCCGACGGCGACCGGTTCCAGGCCCACGGGGTACGGGTCAGCGGCGTACCGGCCGGGCGCACCGACACCGGCAGTTCGCTGCGGGCGCGGATGACCGGGCCGGACGGGTCCACCGCCTACGCGGACACCGGGATCGGACGGCACCTGCGCTGGCTGCTGGGGCTGGCCCTGGTGGCCGGCTGCGCCGCCGGGATCGCCAGGTGGACCGGGGCGACCCGGCTCGCCGACGAACGGCAGCGGCGCTGGGCGGTCGGCCTGGCGCTGGCCGGGCCGGCGTTGATCACCGTCGGTTTCCTGGCCGCCGCCTGGTGAGGTGAGGCGTTAAGAGGGGGCCCTTCCTCTACCGCAGGCGTTAAGAGGGGGCCCTTCCTTTCAGCTGTGCACGACGGCGTACACCTCGCGCCGCCGCAGCCCGTACGCGGTGGCGACCTCGGTGATCGCGTCCCGCCGGGACAGCCCGGCCGCCTCGCGCTCGGCCACCGCCGCGCGCAGCGTCTCGTCGTCCGGCCGGACCGCGGGCGTGGCCGGTGCGCCGGCCACGACGAGCGTGATCTCGCCCCGGGGGTCGCCCTCCGCGGCCCACTCGGCCAGTTCGCCGAGCGGCCGGCGGACCACTTCCTCGTACGTCTTGGTCAGCTCGCGGCACAGCGCGGCGGGCCGGTCGGCGCCGAACGCCTCGGCCAGGTCGGCGAGCGCGCCGGCGATGCGGTGCGGCGCCTCGAAGAACACCAGCGTGCGGTCCTCGGCGGCGAGCGCGCGCAGCCGGGAGCGGCGGGCCCCGGGGGTACGCGGCAGGAAGCCCTCGAAGCAGAACCTGTCGCAGGGCAGCCCGGACAGCGCCAGCGCGGTGGTCACGGCGCTGGGCCCGGGCGCGGCGGTGACCGGCACTCCGGCGTCCAGCGCGGCCCGGACCAGCCGGTAGCCGGGGTCGGAGACGCTCGGCATGCCGCCGTCGGTGACCAGCGCGACCGTGTAGCCGGCGACGAGCACCTCGGCCAGTTCGGGGGTGCGCCGCTCCTCGTTGCCCTCGAAGTACGAGACGATCCGGCCGGGCACCGTCACGTCCAGGTCGCGGGCCAGCCGGGTCAGCCGCCGGGTGTCCTCGGCGGCGACCACGTCGGCGGCGGCCAGCACCTCGCGGAACCGGGCGGACGCGTCGGCCGGGTTGCCGAGCGGCGCGCCGAGCAACACGAGTCGCCCTACCTCGGACATTTCCCCCACGGCGTGCGCTCCTTCATCGACGGTCGTACCAATTTCGGAGACGACAGACGCCACCGGGCACCTTCGCAGCCTACGATCGCCGGGTGACGAGTGCGTCGACAGCACAGAGCGCGAACCCGGACCCTTCCACCACCGACCGGGGCGACGGCGCCGGGCGCGGGCTTCCCGCCGCCGTGCGGCGCCGGCTCGCCACCGTCGACGATCGCATCGGCCGGGGTCAGGCGTGGCTGGCGACAGCGGTGGTGGTGGGCGTCGCGGCGATCCTGCGCTTCGTGGGGCTCAGTTTCCCGCCCGGGAAGATCTTCGACGAGACCTACTACGCCAAGGACGCGTACGGGCTGATCGACCGCGGCTTCGAGTGGAACTACAAGGACAACGGCCCCTCGTACGTGGTGCATCCACCACTGGGCAAGTGGATGATCGGCATCGGCGAGTGGGCCTTCGGCTACCAGGACGCGGACAGCGGCGTCTCGGTGCCGGGCCACCTGATCACCACCTCGCCGGAGTTCGGCTGGCGCTTCGGCGCGGCCGTGGCGGGCACCCTGTCGGTGCTGCTGCTGGTCCGCATCGGGCGGCGGATGTTCCGCTCCACGGTGCTCGGCTGCGCGGCCGGTCTGCTGCTCGCGCTCGACGGCTACCACCTGGTGCTGTCCCGCACGGCCATCCTCGACATCTTCCTGCTGCTGTTCGTGCTCGCCGCGTTCGGCGCGCTGGTGCTCGACCGGGACGCCCGGCGGCGGCGCTGGGCGCGGGCGCTGGAGGGCGGGCTCGACCCGACCCAGCCGGGCCGGGCCGGCCGTCCGTCGTCGGGCTGGCGGGACTGGCCGTGGTGGCGGCTGGCGGCAGGTGTGCTGCTCGGCTGCGCCTGCTCGGTGAAGTGGAGTGCGCTCTACTTCGTGCCGGCGTTCGCGTTGCTGGTGCTGCTCTGGGAGGTGGGCGTCCGCCGCTCGTCCGGGGTACGCCGGCCGTGGCGTGACGCCGTGCTCGACGAGCTGCCGTGGCTGCTGGCCGCCGGCGTGCTGATGGTCGTGACCTACGTGGCGACCTGGTCGGGCTGGCTGCTCGGGCAGGAGGGCTACTACCGCCTGGCGGAGCGCTACCCGAACAACCCGGAGCTGAGTGACACCCCGTTCATCGGGGCGCTGATCAACCTGTGGGAGTACCACAAGGCCGCGTACGGCTTCCACACCCAGCTCGACGATCCGCACAAGTACCAGTCCTGGCCCTGGCAGTGGCTGCTGCTCGGCCGCCCGGTGGCGTTCCACTGGTCCGGGGACGGCAGTTGCGGCGCGCCGAGCTGCGCCTCGGAGGTGCTGCTGCTGGGCACGCCGCTGCTGTGGTGGTCGTTCCTGCCGGCGATCGCCGCGACCGCCTGGCTCGGCCTGGCCCGGCGCGACTGGCGGGCTGGCGCGATCCTGCTCAGCGCCGCGGCCGGCCTGCTGCCGTGGTTCTGGTTCGCCCTCGACGGCCGGACGATGTTCTCCTTCTACGCCGCCCCGGCGGTGCCGTTCCTGGTGCTGGCGGTGGTCTATGTGCTCGGCGCGATCGCCACTCCCGCACCGGTGTCGAACCCGGCCGCGCCACCGGACCCGCAACAGGTCCACGACAGGCGGCTGGTGGGCGGGATCATCGCGGGCGCGTACGTGTTGCTCGTGGCGCTCTGTTTCGCCTACTTCTACCCGATCTTCGTGGGCCGGGTGCTGCCGTACGCGGACTGGTCGGCCCGGATGTGGCTGGACGGCCGCTGGATCTGAGGCGGGGGGGCCGGGCGCCTGCGTGGCGCCCGGCACGGCGCGACGCGGCGCCTGACGCAAAGAAAGCGCGCCCCGATCGCCTGCCACGGGGGAAGCGGGCGATTGGGGCGCGCAAGACAGAGCTTAACCACACTCCGGCAACGGCACAACGGGTGCGGGCCGGTCAGATTTCCGACGAGTGCACCACCGGCCGAAAGGTTTACATGGTGCAGCTAACGGTGGGTGGCCGAGCGCGCCAGTGACGGCCCCGGCGGACGCCGGAAACGGGCCTCCGGCGGGCACCCGCGACCCGGATGATCTTCCAAAGTGGATCTCACTACACTTCGCCCGGTGATCAACAAGAGACGATCGACGGCCGTCCTCATCGGACTGCTGGCGGCGGCCGCGATGATCGGGCCGAGCCCCGCCGGGGCCGACGACGAGACCACCGAACCCGTCGCCGAACCACCCAAGGTCGAGCTGGTCCTCGACGTCAGCGGATCGATGCGGGCCCGCGACATCGACGGCCGCAGCCGGATCTCCGTCGCGCAGCAGGCGTTCAACGAGGTCGTCGACGCCCTGCCGGACGAGACACAGCTCGGCATCCGGGTGCTCGGCGCCACCTACCGGGGCAAGGACAAGAAGCAGGGCTGCCTGGACACCCAGCAGATCGTGCCGGTCGGCCCGGTGGACCGTACCCAGGCCAAGGCCGCCGTCGCCGGGCTGCGCCCGACCGGTTTCACCCCGGTCGGGCTGGCGCTGCGCTCCGCCGCGCAGGACCTGGGCACCGGCAGCACCGCCCGCCGGATCGTGCTGATCACCGACGGTGAGGACACCTGCGCCCCGCCCGACCCGTGCGAGGTGGCCCGCGAGCTGGCCGCCCAGGGCACCCGCCTGGTCGTCGACACGCTCGGCCTGGCGCCGGACGAGAAGGTCCGCAAGCAGCTGCTCTGCATCGCCGGCGCGACAGGGGGCACCTACACCGCCGCGCAGAGCGCCGACGAGCTGACCGGCCGGATCAAGCAGCTCGTCGACCGCGCCCGGGACACGTACACCGCCGCCCCGGCGGTGGTCGGCGGCGGCTCGGCCTGCGAGGGCGCACCGCTGCTCGCCCCCGGCGTCTACAGCGACCGGGAGGCGTTCTCCGAGCACCGCTGGTACCGGGTGCCGGTGCGCCCCGGGCAGGAACTGCGCGCCTCGGTCAGCGTGGCGCTGGACCGCCCGGTCAACCCGGACTACGGCGTGCTGCTGCGCGCCACCGCGCCGGACGGGCGGGAACTGGTCCGGGGCGTCGACGCGGGCAGCGGGCGGACCGACGTGGTCTCCGCCGGACTGCGCTGGTCGGCCGCCGAAGAGGAGGAGGACGGCCCGAGCCCGGAGCCGAGCGCCGGCACGGAGCAGTCCGTACGGACCGTCTGCCTGGTGGTCAGCAACTCGTTTGCGGCCAGGCCCGGCACCCAGGCCCGTCCCGGCATGCCGGTCGAGCTGACAGTCGACGTGGTGGCCGCCTCCCCCGCGCCGGACGGGCCGGACCTCGGCCGCGGCTGGGTGCTGCTGCTCCTGCTCACGCTGGCCGGACTGCTCACCGGGCTGCTCGCCGGACTGCTCACCCGCTGGTGGGTGCACACGTGGAGGACGAACTGAGCATGCGTACGCTGATCCGCGCCGCGGCGGCGACCACCGCCGTCGGACTCGCCCTCACCCCGGCGGCGGCCCTGGCCGCGCCCAGCCCGTCACCGGGTGCGACCACGGTGACCAAGGCCGGCACCTCGTTCCTCACCGCCACCACAGTCACCGCCGGTCAGCCGGTGCAGGTGGGCGCGTCGACAGGCGACCACCTGTACTGGTCGTTCCGCGCCGACGCCGGGCAGGTGCACGAGATCACCGCCACCGTCACGTTCCCGAAGTCACGCAGCGGCGCGTCCACCTGGACCGTCGACGTCTTCGACGGGCTGCGCCGCCGGCAGGCGTGCACCGCGGGCGCGCAGACCCCGACCGCCGGCGCGTCGGCGACGAGCGTCGCGCTCGGCTGCACGCTGCGCCGGGTACGGCCGTGGGCCGAACCCTGGTCGGGCGACCCGCTGCCGGGCACCTACTACATCCGGCTCTCCGTCACCGACCTGCCCGAACCGGACCTCGGCCTGCCGATCGAGGTGGAGATGCTGGTCGGCGCGACCGACGAGGGTGGCGCGTCCGGCGACGACGGCGAACTGGCCGCGCCGCTGGTGCCGAACACCAAGGCCGGCACGGTGCTCAGCACCGAACCGACGCCCGAGCCGGTGGCCGACGAGGAGACCGACCTGACCGGCTGGCTCCCCGAGGCCGGATCGCGCTGGGTGTGGACCACCGTGGGCGGTGTGCTCGCCGCCGTGGCCGGCGTGGTCGGCTTCGGGCTCACCCGGCGGCCCCGCCGCCCCTGAGAACCGCAGCCCTCTGAGACCGCAGCCGGTGGCCGCCGCGAACCCGACGCGGCGGCCACCGGACGCGCTCACGCCTCAGCGGTACGCGGGCCGCGCGGCACCCAGCCGATGAACCGGTCCTGGAGCGCGGTGACCGGCACGGAGCGCAGGTCCTGCGTCGCCGCGGCGAGGCAGGATCCGAGATAGACGCTCAACGACGCCCGGTCCACCTGGTACTCGCGCAGCAGGTGGTGACGTTTCGTGGCGCAGGGCCAGTCGTCACCGCACGAGCCGCAGGTCCAGCCGGGGGTCACCGGCACGTGTTCGCCGCCGGCACTCCCCGAAACCTCCGCGCCAGGCGTCATCGGCCGCTCCTTCCGGGTCAGGAATGGGTGGTGATGGACCGGTTGCCTCCCCGCAACGTTCCTTCAGCGCCGCGGCACGCCCAAGCGTTACGGTACGTTCACCGCGTGTCCCCGTCATCCACCACTCGTGCGTGATCTGCTCCCGGCCACTGTCGCCGTCGCGGTGGCCGGCCCGGCCGACTGGACCGGTGAGCTGCTCCCGGCCGAACTGAGCGCCCTCGGCGAACGCGCGGTCCCCGGCCGCCGCCGCGACTTCACCGCCGGGCGCGTCTGCGCCCGCCGGGCGCTCGCCGCGCTCGGCCTGCCCGCCACGCCGGTACCCGCCGGCGCCGACCGGGCCCCGATCTGGCCGCCCGGTGTGGTCGGCGCGATCACCCACACCCGGGACTACTGCGCCGCAGCCGCCGCCCGGGCCGCCGACGTGCGGGCCGTCGGCATCGACGCCGAACGTGACCGGCCACTCTCTCCGGGGGTACGCCGGAAGGTGTGCCGCCCCGACGAGGAGGCGGACCTGGCCCGGCTGCCGACCGGCACGCCCTGGCCGACGGTGTTGTTCAGCGCGAAGGAGACCGTCTACAAGGTCTGGCACCCACTGGTCGGTACGTGGCTGGGCTTCGCCGACGCGCGCGTCACGCTGGACCCGGACGCGGGCACGTTCCACGCTGCGATCGCGCCGGCCCGGCTCGCCGCCGCCCCGATGCCCGATCCGCCGTCGGCGGTCACCGGACGGTTCGCCGTGGACGACGACCTGGTCCGCACCGCGGCCGTCCTGCCACGTCGATGAGGCACTACCGGCCGGCTTGTGCCCGGCTTGTACCGTCGTTGCGACGGAAAATCCCGAAGGCGCCCCAAGGAGTACGGTGAGCCACCCTCAGCCTCCGTCCGGTTCACCGGACCCGAACCAGCAGCCACCGGAACCGCCGACTCAGGCGTTCCCCACCGCACCGATGCCGCCGGTGCCGGACAGCCCGTACGCGCCGCCGCCCGCTCCGACCTCCGGGGTGCCGTATCCGCCGCAGCCGGGTCCGGGCGAGCAGTACCCGCCCGCGCCCGCGCCCACCGAGGCGTTCCCGCCCGCGCCGCCCACCTCGGGCGCGCCGTACCCGCCGCCGGGCAGCGAGTACCAGCCCCCGGGCGGCGCGTACCAACAGCCGGGCTCCGAGTACCAGCCGCCGGGTGCCGCGTACCCGCCGCCGGGCTCGGAGTACCAGCCGCCGGGGGCCTATCCGCCGCCGGGCGGTTACCCGCCGCCGGGTGGCGGTGCGTACCCGCCTCCGCCGGGAGCGCCGTTCGGGCCGCCGGCGAAGAAGTCGAACAAGAACGTCTGGATCACGATCGGCATCGTCGCCGTGGTCCTGCTGCTGCTGTGCTGCGGTGGCGGCATCTTCGCCGTCTACAGCGGCGCGCAGAAGACGAAGGATGCGATCGACTCGCTGCCCACCCCGGGCGTCACCTACGGCCAGCCGACGGCTGACGCCCCGACGGGTGCTCCCGCCGACACCCCGCAGCCGGGCAACACCGACGACAAGACGTTCAACATGCCGGCCGGCGACAAGCTGGTCGTCAACGACGACCGCGGCACCATCGAGATCACCGTCGGCAACTTCCGGACCCGGAACGCCGCCTGCAGCGAGGTCATGCCCGGACCGAAGAACGGCATGTTCCTGATCGCCGACGTGACCGCCGAGATCACCAAGGGCACCGGCTCGATCAACCCGTTCTACTTCACCTGGGTCGCCGCGGACGGCACCGAGGAGAGCGGCATCGGCGGCGCCTTCTCCGGTTGCGGCAAGCTGATGACCTCGGGCACCAACCTGCCCGTGGGTTCCAAGCGCACCGGCCAGCTCATCTTCGACGTGAAGGACCAGAACGGCGTCGTCGAGTACCGGCACCTGTTCCGTCCCGCCGGGTCCTGGAAGCCCTGACCCCCTCGTGACGTGCTGCGGGGCCGGTCCACGTCGGACCGGCCCCGCGATCACTCTGACGACACCGGCGGGTCGTTGCGGCGTTTCCCTGCGCGTGACGGCTCGGGTCGCCAGTCTTGGAGCATGGCGAACGAGACGACGATCCCGCTGCTGCCGTGCCGGTCCCTGGACGACGTGGCGCCCTTCTACCAAGCCCTCGGCTTCGAGGTCACGTACCGGCAGGAGCGCCCGAACCCGTACCTGACGCTGCGGCGGGAGGATCTCCAACTGCACTTCTTCGGGATGCCGCAGTTCGATCCCGCCGACTCGTACGGCTCCTGCCTCGTCGTGGTGGACGACCTGGTCGACATCCACCGCGCCTTCGCCGACGGCATGCGGTCCACATACGGCAAGGTGCTCGTCTCCGGCGTACCCCGGATGACCCGGCCCCGGCCCCGCCGCAACCAGGAGGGCCACTTCGGGTTCAGCATCGTCGACCCCGGCGGCAACTGGATCCGGTTCGTCGGCCGGGCCACCCCGCCGGAGACCGACGACAGGGGTGGGTTGGCCCGTACGCTGCGCAACGCGGTGGTGCAGGCCGACTCGCGCGGCAATCCGACGCAGGCCGCGCGGATCCTCGACGGCGCGCTCGCCCGCCCGGAGGCCGCCGACGATCCGGCCGTCCACGTGGAGGCACTGGTCTACCGGGCGGAGCTGGCGCTGCAACTCGACGAGCCGGAGTCCGCGCGGGAGCTGGTGCGGCAGGCGCGCTCGATCCCGCTGGACGACGGTTCACGCGACGCGCTGGCCGACACGATGCGGCACGCCGAGGATCTGCTCACCGCCCTGCCGCCCGCGTGACAGCAGGACGGTCCGGTGGCGGCGGTTTGCCGTCCCGGCCAGCGGGGACGCGACGCGGCAGGCGGCGAGCGCCGCCACGCGACGATCCCGGGGAGGCGGCATGAGCGTCGAGCGCGCGAAGAACGACCTGGAGAACCTGGCCGGTCCGGCCCGGGCGCGGCTCGGTAACCTGAACCAGGACGAACACGCCGAAGCGGACCAGGTACGCGAACAGGACGAGATCCGGGGCAAGCGACCCGGCGAGCACATCCAGGCGGACGCCCGCGACGCCGACGACGACTTCTCCGCCTGACCCGTCCCGCCGGGGATCTGAGGCCGGACGATCGGCGAGCGTGCGTGAGTTGTCGGGGGTGGTTCCTATCCTGGGGCGATGCTTCTCACCGACGTCACCGGGTCCTGGGCGGGCACAAACGGCTTCCGGTTGATGCCCGCCGACCCGCTCGCCGAGTCGCCGGCCGCGCTCACCGTCGCCACCGCGGCCGGCGGGCACCTGACCACCGTGTCGTACTCGTGGAGCCATCCCGGCGACGGCCCGCAGGACGGCCTGCTGGTGATCGCCGCCGGTGACCGGCCGGGCTCGCTCGTCGCCTGGTGGGGCGACTCGTGGCACCAGCAGCCGACGCCGATGACGCTCACCGGCGCGACCGGCGGAGCGGCGGCGGTCGAGCTGACCGCCGGGTACGGCGGCGGCTGGGAGTGGCGGATCGTCCTCGACACCGCCGACCCGGCCGTCCTGCGGCTGCGGATGGAGAACGTGGTCCCCGCCGACCAGGCCGGGCCCGGCACACCGGCCGGGCCCTATCCCGCGATGCTCACCGAGGTGCGCCGGGCCTGAGCCCGATCAGGCGTCGAGGATCTCCCGCAGCCGGCGCGCGAACGCCTCCGGCTGCCCGGCCTGGCCCATTCCCTCGCCGAGGAACCCGCCGTGGTGGCTCGGGAAGACCGCGGGTTGTCCGCCGAGCAGCTCGGCGGTGGCCACCGACGTCCGCGCGGTCAGCGTCTCCGCCGACTCCTCGCCCACCGCGATCACCACGCGGGTCGGCGCGGCGCGCAGCGCGTCGGCGTCCGGCCGGTAGACGGTGACCGCCGCGGACCGGTCGGAGAGCAGCGGGTCGTCCCGGTTGCCGTCGTCCTCGGTGGGCAGCCCGAACGCGGCCGGGTCCGGCGCGGGCTGGGCGAAGTAGTCGCCGGTGAACTCGCCCCGCCACGACGTCAGGCCGATGAACGCCGCCATGCCGGCGCCCCAGCCGTTCCTCCGGTACGCCTCCTGGCAGGCGGCCATGGCCCGGCCGGCCGCCTCGGCGTCGGGGAGCAGCGCGGTCAGCGGCGGCTCGTGCGCCACCAGCGTGGTCACCACGTCCGGGTACGCGGCCACCAGGGCGAGCGCTGTCACCGCGCCGCCGCTGCTGGCGAACATGTCGACCGGGCCCACGCCGAGGGCGTCGACGATGTCGCGGACGTCCCGGGCCTGCACCTCGGGCCGCGAGTCGTTCCGGCCGTCCTTGCGGATGCTGCGGCCGAGCCCGCGCGGGTCGTACGTGATGACGGTGCGGTCCGGGAAGTACGACGCGAGCGTGGTGAAGCCGTCGGCGCACATGGGCTGGCCGATCATGAACAGAGGGCGGTGCCCGGCCTCGGCCGCCTCGGGGGCGTGTACGTCGTAGACCAGGTCGACCTCGGGCGTCTGGAGAGTGAGCGTCTTCATGCCTCTGTCGACCGGCGCCGGCCCCGGAAGTCATCGGTCCGGCGCAAACCGGTGCCGGGCGCGGCTCGCGGCGGTGTCGACGCCCACCGCCGCGAGCCGTGCCGTCGGGGTCAGCTCACCGTGCCGGTGACGGTGCTGCCGGACTTGGTGACGTAGTAGGTCAGCTTCGTGCCGCTCCAGAAGTGGAACGTCAGCGTGACCCGCTGGCCGTCGTTCACCTCGGCGAAGAACTCCGGCTTCAGGGCGATCGTGTTGCCGGTGTAGTTCGGCGCGAACGTCACGTCGAACTCCTTGTACGAGGTCCAGTTGTGCGGTCCGGCGTTGCTGCCGTCGGCGTACTTCGCCTCCATCGTGGCGAGCTGGTCGCCGCGGAACTGCGCCGGGAGCGTGAACGCGGCGGTGGTGCCTGTCGCGTTGGAGAGCACCGGCGGGTCGTACGTGATGATGCTGATCCGCCACGGCACGCCCGCGGAGAAGCGGGCCGTCAGGTTGGCGTTCACCCCGTACGCGCGGGAGCCGACCAGCCGGGTCAGCGCCGACGCGGTGAGCGTCAGGGTGCTGCCGGAGACCGTGTAGTCGGTGCCGTTGACCAGGTCGGTGGTGCCCTGGCGCAGCCCCTGGAACGTGGTGCCGTTCAGGTTGAGCGTCAGGCTCTTGGCGGTGATCGTGCCGGTGCGCGGCACGTACACCTGGTCGCTGGACGCGGTGCCGGAGCGGGTCGTCCAGCTCGACTTGATCTGCGCGAACAGCTCGGGGTCCTTCCACACGAAGGACGTCCGGTCGAAGTGCTGGCCGTTGTCCCAGAGCTGGGTGGTCAGCTTGCGGCTGCGCGCGTAGTGGCCGAGGAACTCGAAGAACTTCAGCTTCTCGCCCTGCTCGATGGTGCCGGTGTGCCGGTCGAAGCCGAGCAGCCCGTACTCACCGATGATCACCGGGATGTTGCGGGTGACGAAGGCGTTGTAGACGCGGTCGAACTGGTCGGTCAGGTCCTGCTGGACCGTCGCGTCGAACCGGGTGCCGCCGGCGACGTTCACGCTGAACGGCCAGTACCCGTAGAAGTGCACGGTGGCGATCAGGTTCGGGTCGTTGAGCGTGTTGAACGTGCTGACCAGCTCGTCCACCCGGGCCTGCTCGGAGGAGGTGTGCAGGGTCGGCAGGACCAGCAGCCGGGTGGCGTTGCCGCCGCCGGACTGGCGGACGATGCGGTGGAACGAGGTGTTCAGCTCGTTGAGCAGGGTGGCGTTCTGCGCGTCGCCGGAGCTGCCGGTGAACTGCGGCTCGTTGACGCTCTCGAACGTCAGCCTCGGCGAGGAGTCCTTGAACGCGGCGGCGATCTGGGTCCAGAGCGCGTTGTAGCGGTTCAGCACGCCTGTGCGGTCGGTGGGCATCGTGTTGATCCACTGCCACGAGTCGTGGTGGATGTTGAGCACCACGTAGAAGCCGTCGGCGAGCGCCCAGCCGACCACCTCGCGTATCCGGTTCAGCCAGGCCGCGTCGATGGTGTAGTTCGGCGCGGCGCCGTGGTGGTTGCTCCAGGTCACCGGGATGCGGATGCTGTTGAAGCCCTGCGCGCGGACGTTGTCGAGCAGCGCCTCGGTGACCCGCGGGTTGCCCCACGCGGTCTCGTCCGCGCCGACCGCGTCGAAGGAGTTGCCGAGGTTCCAGCCGGGCTGCATGGCGGCGACGGCGGCCATCGCGTTGCCGGCGGGCGGCGGGGTCGTGGGCGGTGGCGTGGTGGGCGGCGGGGTGGTCGGGGGCGGCGTGGTCGGCGGTGGCGTGGTGGTCGGCGGCGGGGTGGTTCCGCCGACGCCGCCGGTGCAGGCCACGCCGTTGAGCGAGAACGCGGTGGGCGCGGTGTTCGCGCCGGACCAGGAGCCGTTGAAGCCGAACGAGACGCTGCCGTTCGTGGCGATGGCGCCGTTGTAGCCGACGTTCGTGGCGGTGACGTCGGCGCCGGAGGAGGTGACTGTGGCGCTCCACGCCTGGGTGACCCGCTGGCCGGACGGGAACGTCCAGCGCAGGTTCCAGCCGTTTATCGGGTCACCGAGGTTGGTCACGTCGACGTTCGCGGTGAAGCCGCCGGGCCACTGGCTGGCGGTCGTGTAGGTGACGCGGCAGCCGGCCGCCGCCTGGGCGTTCGTCGCCAGCACGGCGGTGCCTGTCACGAGTGCCGCGGCGGTCGCGGCGACCAGGCCGACCCGCAATCGGGCGGTACGGGGAGAGCGGAACATGGTGGTTCCTTCGTGGTGGGGTGGGGCGCGTGGACGGGAAGGCGGGGCGCGCACCCGCCCAGCGCGAGAGTAAGTTTGGAATCCAAACATTGTCAATCGTCAGACGTGGATACGGGAGCACGTGAGGCGGTCGGCAGTGCCTCGACAGTGAGGTGCGCCGACAGCGCACGCAGGAAGTCCGTCGCGTCGAAGATCCGGCCGGCCGACGCGACACCGGTCGCCCGCGTCCGCCCGGTCAGGATCCGGTGGACCGCCTCGACCGCGAGCGGCGCGCTGATCGCGTAGATGTCCTGCCCGTGGGCCACCACCCGCCGGCGGACGTCACCCGCTCGCACCACCACGTCGACGGTGAACGTCTGCGCCGACCGGCCACGCCCGTCCACGGCGGCCGGCGCCTCCCCGGCGGCCAGGTCCCCCGCCGCGTTCACGGTCATGTACGTGCACACCTCCGGGATGTCCAGGTGGCTCGGCACGGTCACCACGTCGGCCATGGTGAACTCGCCCAGCACCGGCCGGACACCCAGCGGCGCCGGGAACTCCCAGTCCCGCCGGGGCAGGTCGCCGTCGGCGTACACCAGGCGCCCGCCGGTGAAGCGGACCCGCCGGCCGTCGCGGCGCTCGCGCGAGACGACGCCGGAGGCGACCGTCCCGGCCGTGGGGTGCCAGCTGCTCAGCCCGTACGCGACGTGCGCCTCGTCGGCCGCCGTCCAGTCCCCCGTCGCGGCGGTGACCAGCAGGTCGCCGAGTCCGCCGAAGAACGCCATGGCGGGCACCACAGCGACTTCCGCGGCCTCGGCACGCTCCGCGTAGTGGGCGAACGTGTCCCGGTTCGCCTCGATCTCGGCCGCCACGTCGACGTAGGGGACTCCGGCCCGCAACGCGGCCTCGATCAACGGGCCGGCGGTCGAGGCGAACGGCCCGGCGCAGTTGACCACAGCCGCCGCCCCGGCCAGCGCCCGGTCCAGCGAGCCCGGGTCGTCGACCGACGCCACCCGCTGCGCCACCGCCGGGAATGCGGCCGCGAGCCTCCCGGCGTCGCGTCCCACCGGCAGCGGCTCGTAGCCCCGCTCGCGCAGCTCCGCCACCACGAACCGTCCGGTGTGCCCGTACGCCCCGAACACCGCCACCTGCATGACGTTCCCCCTCGAAGATCGATTGGATTGATCCTTGCCGGGATCCGACGACCGGGACAGTGGCGCAAACGCCAATGCCCGTACAGTTTCGGACATGACCCTGATCGCGCTCGCCGCCACCGACGGGATGCTGCACTTCGAGCTGGCGGCGGCCTGCGAGATCTTCGTGCGCGAACCGACCGGCCTGGCCGACCCCTGGTACGACCTGGTGGTCTGCGGTCCCGGCCCGGTCGGCGTCGGCCGGTTCGCGGTCACGCCCGACCACGGGCTGGACCACCTCGCCCGCGCCCACACGGTGATCGTCCCGGCGATCGAGGACACCGACGCCGAGCCGCCGTCCGACCTGGTCGACACGGTCCGCGCCGCGCACGAGGCGGGCGCCCGGATGGTCTCGTTCTGCACCGGCGCGTTCGTGCTCGCCGCCGCCGGCATCCTCGACGGGCTGCGCGCCACCACCCACTGGGCGCACACCGACGCCCTCGCCGCCCGCTACCCGCGCGTCCAGGTCGACCCGGACGTGCTCTACGTGGACAACGGCGACGTGCTCGCCTCCGCCGGCAAGGCCGCCGCCATCGACCTGTGCCTGCACCTGATCCGCCGCGACCACGGCTCCACAGTCGCCAACGCCGTCGCCCGCCGCCTGGTGGTGCCGCCGCACCGCGCGGGCGGCCAGGCCCAGTACGTCACCACCCCGGTCCCGGCCCGCGAGGACCACCCGCTCGCCGCACTGCTCCCCTGGGCGCTGGCGCGGCTGGACCGCCCGCTGACGGTCACCGACCTCGCCCGCCAGGCCACCATGAGCACCCGCAACCTGGTCCGGCACTTCACCGCCGCGACCGGCGCCACCCCGTCGCAGTGGCTGGCCACGCAGCGCATCCGACGGGCGCAGGAGCTGCTGGAGAACACCGACGACAGCATCGACGCCGTCGCCGAGGCATCAGGCATGGGTACGGCGACGACGCTGCGCCGGCACTTCCAGCGCACCGTCGGCGTACCCCCGGACACCTACCGCCGCACGTTCCGCCGCGGCTGACCGGGTTGCCGGCGCGCCGGCCCGGGTAATCGATCCATCATGGATCGGATCACGGGGTCGAAACAGCGTTTGTGGAACACCTATCCGGAGGCCACGACCGGGCAGTGGACGACGGCCGTCGTCGTGGCCCTGGTCCTCTCGATGCCGACCGGCCTGCTCTGCGTGTGGCTGGCCACGTCGCTGCTGAGCGGAACCCACTGGCTGCTCCAGACGCTCGCCTTCGCCGTCGTCGGCCTCGTCATCGGCGGTGGCGCCCTCGTCCTGCTGACGAAGCTCGCCGAACGCGGCGGTCGGCGGTCGGCCTGAACGAGTTGCGCGCCTTCCCCTTCTTCGGGGCCCGGACGTTCCGGCACTGAGGCTATGGTCGGTTCGTGCCGCCCACGGGGACGGTCGCCTGACACTCGGCACGGGGGCAGATGTGTTCGACGTGATCGTGGTCGGCGGTGGGCCGACCGGCATGATGCTGGCGAGCGAGCTGCGCCTTCAGGGCGTCGGCGTGCTCGTGCTGGAGCGCGACGCCGAGCCGCCGCCGTACGTGCGCTCGCTCGGGCTGCACGTCCGCAGCATCGAGGTGATGGACCAGCGTGGGCTGCTGGAGCGGTTCCTGGAACACGGCGGCACGCACCCGATCCGGGGATTCTTCGCCGGCATCGACAAGCCTGCCCCCGCCGACCTGGACACCGCCCACCCGTACGTCCTCGGCATCCCGCAGACGCTCACCGACCGGCTGCTCGCCGACCACGCCGCCGAGGTGGGCGCCGAGATCCGGCGCGGCAGTGCGGTCACCGGGCTGGAGCAGGACGACGACGGCGTGACGGTCCACCTCGGCGACGCCGGCGTGCCGCCACTGCGGGCGCGGTTCGTCGCCGGCTGCGACGGCGGCCGCAGCACCGTCCGCAAGCTGCTCGGCGTCGGCTTCCCCGGCGAGCCGTCGACGATCGACACGCTGCTCGGCGAGATGGAGGTGACAGCGCCGCCGGACGAGATCACCGCGATCATGACCGAGGTACGCCGCACCGAGAAGCGGTTCGGGCTCGGGCCGTCCGGCAAGCCGGGCGTGTTCCGGGTGGTCGTACCGGCGGCCGAGGTCACCTCGGCGCCGCCGACGCTCGACGACTTCAGGCGGCAACTGACCGCGTACGCGGGCACCGACTTCGGCGTGCACTCCCCCCGATGGCTGTCGAGGTTCGGCGACGCGACCCGCCTGGCCGAGCACTACCGGGTCGGGCGGGTCTTCCTGGCCGGCGACGCCGCGCACGTTCACCCGCCGCTCGGCGGGCAGGGGCTCAACCTGGGCATCCAGGACGCGTTCAACCTGGGCTGGAAGCTGGCGGCGACGGTGCACGGCTGGGCGCCGGACGGCCTGCTTGACACCTACGAGACCGAGCGGCGCCCGGTCGCCGCCGACGTGCTGACGAACACCCGCGCGCAGATGCTGCTGACCACTAACGAGCCCGGACCCCAAGCCGTGCGTCAGGTGCTGGCGCAGCTCATGGACTTCGACGAGGTCAACCGCTTCCTGATCGAGAAGGTCACCGCGATCAGCGTGCGGTACGACGCCGGCGAGGGGCATGCGCTGCTCGGGCGGCGGCTGCGCGACGTACCGCTGCGGGAGGGACGCCTGTACGAGCTGATGCGTACCGGCGGCGGGTTGTTGATCGACGGGACCGGGAAGCTGTCGGTGGACGGCTGGGCCGACCGGGTCGGGTTCGTCGCCGGCACCGGCGACGAGCTGGACGTGCCGGCGGTGTTGTTGCGGCCGGACGGGCACGTGGTCTGGGTGGGTGACGACCAGCAGACCTTGGACGATGCTCTCATCAGGTGGTTCGGCAGCGCGACGAGGTGAGCTGCCGCCGATCGCCCGAGGGCGTTCAGGGTCCGGTCGTCCGGTAGCCGCGGAGCGCGGCTTCGGCGAGCCGAACGCGCATGCTCTCGTCGCCCAGTCGCGGCCCCGGCACCACCGCGAAACGGTAGCCGCCTCCGCCCTGGTTCGGTGACGCGACGGCAGGGCACCTGCTGATGAATGCCCGCAGGTCCGCCATCGCCGACGGAGTACCGGTCAGCCGGCTGGCCGACAACAGCGGAATCATGTCCGTACAGGGCACCTCGGGGCCGGGGCGCTGCCGGCCCGTATCCGAGTCCATCACCGTCGCGATGTCCACAGTGAAGCCTGGTGGCAGCGCGTCCGTGGTCACCAGCCGCGCCGACAGTGCCGCGGAGTAGCCGGCGCCGCCGGTCGCCGGAACCGCGGCCGCCGTCCCGGTGGTGGGCGTGCCGGTCGCCTGGGCCGTGGAACGGCCGGCGTCGCCCGCCGGACGGTCCGCCGGATCAGCGGTAGCGGGTCCGCACGCGGCCACCACGCAGACCGTGCCCGCCGCGCCCAACCTCCGCAGCACCGTCACTCCATCTGTCGTACGGACGCGTCAGGCTCCCAACGGACGTGGCTCCGATCGGCCGCCCGGCTGAGGGCCGACCTCCGGACGGACCCGGGCGCACCCGCGCTCCCTTATGCTGCGCCGCGTGACGGTTCTGATGATCTACAGCGGTGACACGGCGCCGGACGCTCCCGGCACACGTACCGGCGGTGTTCCGCTCGTGCCCGCGGGCTTCGAGTGGCCGGTGTGCGACGAGTGCGACGGATCGATGCAGTTCCTGGCCCAGGTCCGACTCGACGACATCGACGCGGACGACGACGCCCTCTTGTCGATCTTCATGTGCCAGAACGATCCGGGTATGTGCGACGAGTGGGACGCGACAGCCGGCGGCAATCGCGCGTTCGTCTTCCCTTCCGGGGCGTTGGCTCCGTCCGCCGTGCCCTCCGGCGACACCGTCCTGCTGGCCGAGACGTCCGCCGTCACGTACGTGCCGATGCGGGACTCCGACGGCTACGACGAGGCGCGCGAACGCTGGCGCGGTGAGTCCGGCCGGCCGCTGCGAGACGTCCTCGGGCAGCTCGGCGGACTGCCGGCGTGGCTCCAGTTCGACCAGACGCCCACCTGTCCCGCCTGCGCCCTGCCCATGTCGTTCGTCGTCCAGCTCGAGGAAGGCCACGATCACCGCACCGGCTTCAACTTCGGCGGCGGTGGCTGCGGGTACGGATTCCGCTGCCGGCCGTGCTCGACGGCCGCGTTCCTGTGGCAACAGTGACCTGCTTCTCAGGCTTGACGAACGGCATTGGTAAGTCATAGCTTACCGTTCGTGGCCACTTACCAAACCGAGGACGGATGGGACGCCCTGGGCGACCCGACGCGGCGGGCGATCATCGCGTGTCTCGCGGAGCAGCCGCGGGCGGTCGGCGAACTGGCCGCGGTGCTGCCCGTCAGCCGGCCGGCGGTGTCGCAGCATCTGCGGGTGCTGAAGGACGCCGGCCTGGTGACGGACCGCACGGCGGGCACAAAGCGTGTCTACCGGCTCAATCCCGCCGGCGTGGCCGCCTTACGAGATCAGCTCGACACCTACTGGAGCCGCGCGTTGGACGGCTTCAAGGACGTCGCCGAGCGTCCTGACGAGGAGGAATCATGAGCGGAGCGGATGCGGTGGTGCGACGGCAGCTCGTGGTCGACGCACCGGTGGAGCGGGCTTTCGCGGTGTTCACGGAGCGGTTCGGCGACTTCAAGCCGAAGGAGCACAACCTGCTGTCCTCGCCGATCACCGAGACGGTGTTCGAGCCGAAGGTCGGTGGGCACATCGTCGACCGCGCCGAGGACGGCAGTGAGTGCGCCTGGGCACGGATCCTCGTCTTCGAGCCGCCGGACCGGCTCGTCTTCAGCTGGGACATCAGCCC
This sequence comes from Micromonospora sp. AB353, assembly GCF_049538395.1. NCBI lineage: Bacteria > Bacillati > Actinomycetota > Actinomycetes > Micromonosporales > Micromonosporaceae > Micromonospora > Micromonospora sp. AB353. Next base: position 24,074 of record NZ_JBMVFV010000034.1, read on the forward strand.
GGCATGGCAGCTCGAACAGGATCTGGAGAATGCCAGCGAGGTCGAGGTCCGGTTCGTCGCCGAGACACCGCAGCGCACCCGGGTCGAGTTGGAGCACCGCAACCTGGACCGACACGGTCCGGGGTGGGAGTCGGTTCGTGACGGCGTCGGCCACGACGAGGGCTGGCCGCTGTACCTGGCCCGCTACGCCGACCTGTTCACCGAGGCCGGATAGCACGTGCCTTGGCAGCCGCCGGCACGATTGTTCACGAGCCTCGAAAGGCTCGGAGAGGCACTGGCAGACTGCCGCCATGCCGTCCGAACTGCCGTCGTGGACAATCAAGCACTTCTCGCAGGCCAACCCGGCCGGGCCGGGTCAGGACAGTGTCCCGGCCTTGCTACGCCGCATCGCCGACAGCATCGAGCAACGGCCCGGTATCGAGGTGCAGGACGTCGTCATTCAAAACGAGATCACTGCCGACGGTGACTGGTGGTCGGCCACCGTCTACTTCCACGAGCCGTCGCCGTAACGCAACCGGCCGGCCGCTCGACCGCGTCGCCGCCAACGGGCGGCAGCCTTCCCGTAGTCCGGCCACGGCGACAATCTCTACGCGTAGCGCGAGTCGCCGAGTCCGCGTACCGTCCGGTGCCGCGGGTTCCGGTCGCACCCTCGCCCGGATCGGTGTTCGGAGGTTGGCGTGTCGGATTGGCAGAAGCTGAGCCAGCAAGTGCGGTCCCATATGGCGCGCAGCCGCCGGCGATCGGACCGCCTTCAAGCCGATCGCTATCACTCTCGGCGAGTTCTATCGGAGCGAGTACTGCCACAACGACGGACAGGAGGGCCCGGACGACGCCGACGACGACCCAGCAGCGGCGGCCCTCTTCGCCGCCGAGTGCTACCTCCACGGAGAGCCGGTCTTCGCCGCGTACGTCGCGGGTCGGGCGATAGACGCCGTCGAGTGCCGCATAGAGCTGGCGTCTGAGGACTGCACCGGTGCCGAGCCGGTGGACTCCGACGCCGAGGTGCTTGCGGAGGTACGGCAACAGCTTGCCGACCTCGACGCCCTCGCGCCGTACGCCGCCAAACTCTCGTCCGCACGGTTAGGTCTATCCGCTGACGAGCAGGAGCGCCTCTTGACCGTCCTGGGCGACATCGTCACCGCGCCGGCCGCCCTCAGCGAGTAACCGTTCCGAGCGGAGCCACCACTGTTGACGTCGGTGCTCAGCATCGCGACGCGGAGGGGAGTTGGCAACAACTTGACCCGCGACGACGCAAGCCTGTTAGCACGTTGACCTGACGCATTTCGCAGCCCTCCGACGGTCCACTCCACGAGTGGGCCAACACTCGTCTGGGTGTAGGCAGGCGGGATGCCGGGTACCTCGCGCCTTACCCCTTACCCCTGCGCAGGAGGATCCCCATGACCGTCGTACTCGCCGTTGTCTGCAAAGACGGAGTGGTGATCGGCGCGGACTCCCAGATCACCGAGAGCGACCGCGGTCTGAGCTTCCCCGCGCAGAAGCTGCACCCGCTGGGCGACTGCGCCGCCTGGGGCGGCAGCGGCGCGCGAGGAGTACTCAACGACCTGCGCCCCCTACTCCAGGACTCGGCCACCGCCATCCTCGAGGCACCCGACATCGGCGGCGAGTTGCAGGAGCGCGTCCTGCCCGTCTTCAAGAAGCATTACGAGAAGTACATCCCCGACGTGCCCGGCGAGGGCGCCGGTGGCGGGGTGTCGGCGTACCTGCTCGCGGCCGGCTTCAGCCAGGGCGGCCCGTGGATCGTGGAGATCAACCCGAACGGGCTCATCGGCCGGTACGAGGACGTGGGCTTCCACGCCATCGGCTCCGGTGCGCCGATGGCCCAGCAGGCCGGCGCGCTGCTGTCCCACTTCCGGATGACCACGCGCACCGTCGAGTACGGCGTGGTGGGCGTCGTACGGGTGCTGGAGGCGCTGGAGCAGACCTCGCCGTCGGTAGGCGGGCCGTTCAGCGTCGCGTGCATCCGCGAGGAGGGCGCCCACCACCTCGACGAGAAGGAGATCGCCAAGGCGCTGAAGGACGTCAAGCGCTGGCGTGACCTCGAACAGGAAGCGCTCGACCGGCTGTTCGACTGACAGCGCGTACGAGATCGGAAAAGGCCGTCTCCCACCACGGGAGACGGCCTTTGAGCTGGGTGGAGCTGAGGGGATTTGAACCCCTTACACCTTCTGCGGGCAGAGATCATCGCGAGTCGGGCACTCCTGCGGCGCGACCTGCACAACCGCCCTCAAGACCTCTCGATGTTTTACACGGCTTGTCGCTCTGATTTGTGCCGGATCTGTGCCCGATGATCTTCGTAACCGGGACTCGCCTCAGCTCTGCCCGTCGGCGGCCACCACGACCGCGTGACCTCCAGAGATCGGCGGCCGGGTTCCGTTCGGCGGCCACCACTGGCCGGTGGTCCGGTACCGCTCCTAGCTGCTCTGCTTAGTCCGGTCGGTTGCTGTGCTTCGCTGCTGTACCGCTCCGCCGACCCGCGGTCATGCTGGCCGACTATTTCTTAAAGAGCCCGATGATGCTGACCACAGTGCCAACCACGAAGCTCAGGGTGGCGATCTTTGCTTGACCACCGGTCCAGAGTCCTTCAGTCTTCTGACGCCACCCCAGGGACCACCACTCGCGCCCCAACTTCTGCCACTTGTGCTGCCGGAGGTGGCATCCCAGGATCAACCCGGTTGAGTTGTTGCGGCAGAACTCAACGACGCTGCCGCGCTTCCGGTTGATCGCGCCGCAGTACACCGGAGCCTGGAAGAGGACGAAGAAGAGCAGCAGGCCTAGAAGCACCGCGTATGCAGCCGGGCCAAACTTGGCGTTGCCGAGGGATAGGAGGAGCACGGCCAAGACCGCGTAACCCCAGTACTGCCAAAGTTTTGACTTACCGCGGGAAGCCATATTGCAGAAGGTACTGACGTCTGCGCGGAACGTGAAGATGTTCCGAGCGTCGGTGATCTGACAGACACAACCGCTTCCAGCGGTAGTCATCTACGCCAGAGGTGAAGCCAAGCAAACGGGCACGGGCACTCTGACCTGCCGCCAGGACCGTCGTGGTTAGTCATCGATAGTCGCCGCCGGTTCCCCTTCGGCGGCCTGCCTACGGCATGATCTTTGCCTCCGGGCGCAATCTCACCGGAGCCGGAGGCTGCACGGTGCAGCCAGCTTACGTAAGGCGATTCGATCAGCCACAATGGACGGCATGGCCGATCAAGAGTTCGACTCCGTGGTAGAGCGGCTGCACAACATCAATTTGGCACTCAGCGCGTTAGGGAGGCTATCAACGGCAACTCACGACGACGGCGTGCCCGACTACGCGGACCGGCTTGGCATGGAGGTGCTGGAAAAATCAGCAACCCATGTCTCCGCAATCCTGGGGAGAAGGGTGACGCCAGCACAGCTAGCGCAGATAGCAGAGAGTGGCGCGACGGACATTCTGACCGCAGCCTTCACGCGCGAGCAAACCAAGATCAGAAGAGCGTTCGAAAAAGCGATCGAGGCGTCATTGCAACCGGGCATAAATCAGCCTCGGGGTCGTCAGGCCGGCTCAATTGCAAGAATCGCCTTGGCAATCGGCATCGGCGTCTTAGCAGCCACCACCGGAGCACCTTTGGCCGCACTCGCAGTAGGCGAGCCCGTGACCAAGGAAGCCACCAAGTTGGCGATCACGGGGGCGGTCTCCGCCCTGGTAGCCGAAAGCGCGAATCGCGTTATTCCCCCCACTTCTCACCCCCCACAAGGCGGTTTTCCACTCACCGATGTCGTCTGGCCGAACACACCGCAGGACCATGAAATCGACCGATCAGCCGTAAAAATTGCCATGGCCAATCAAAAGCTCGACTCCGTGGCAGAACGGCTGGAAAACATCAATTTGGCACTCATCGCGTTAGGGAGGCTATCAACGGCAACTCACGACGACGGCGTGCCCGACTACGCGGACCGGCTTGGCATGGAGGTGCTGGAAAAATCAGCAACCCATGTCTCCGCAATCCTGGGGAGAAGGGTGACGCCAGCACAGCTAGCGCAGATAGCAGAGAGTGGCGCGACGGACATTCTGACCGCAGCCTTCACGCGCGAGCAAACCAAGATCAGAAGAGCATTCGAAAAAGCGATCGAGGCGTCATTGCAACCGGGCATAAATCAGCCTCGGGCTCCTCAGACCGGCTCAATTGCAAGAATCGCCTTGGCAATCGGCATCGGCATCTTAGCAGCCACCACCGGAGCACCTTTGGCCGCACTCGCAGTAGGCGAATCCGTAACCAAAGAACTCATCAAGGCGGCGATCACGGGGGCGGTCTCCGGCCTGGTGACCGAAAGCGCGATTCGCGTTATTCCCCCCACTTCTCACCCCCCGCAAGGGGGTTTTCCACCCCCCACAGGCGTCCGGGCGCCACTACCGCAGTACGATGAAATCGACCGACGTTTGAAGCAGTTACGACCCAAGACCGAGCAACCTCCAACCAAGGGCGACCACACACCTAGAAGAACTGACGGCCCCTCGCTCTAATACTCTATCTTTGCGTCGGTAGTTCATCGAACTAGTGATCCTCGGCGTGAAGGAATGGTCAGGGGGCGGACGTGCGGCCGGAGAGCCTGCAACCTCGCAATATCGTCTGCCGTCATTCGGCTCTGTCCGGCGTCGTCCGCCGCGCTCATCACTCCACTAGTCACCCACGCGGCCCTCGCCCCACTCCCCCGACTGCCCCTCCCAGCCATCCCGTCGGCCTTCGTCCGCACACCGTGGATCAGGTGGGGCCTGCCCGGTCAAGGTGGAGCACCCAACGTCTGAACGACCTTGACCGGGCAGGCCCCACCTGCTCGGCTTCGCCCGGACGAAGGTTGTCGGGATGGCGCCACCATCCCGGAGTGCCCGAGGACCCCGCCGGAGGCACTGCCTGTGTCTCGATCAACGCGAAGCCCCGGAACTGCCATCAATCATGGCGGCCCGGGGCTTCTTCGTATGTCGCGCCGCCGGCGGGCTATCACCGATCGCGCTGTGGCCGAAGGCCTAAGGCGCGAGCGGCGGGCCATCGGCCCGGCCCAGGTTCGGCGGCGCGAGCGGTCCGCGAAGCGGGCCGCCTTGATCCCGTACAGAAAGTTCTCACAGAGATCTTCGCCTGCATCTTCGCCTGCTTCTTCGCCTGCTTCTGTCCTTCACCGGCTTCTGTCCTCCGCCGGCTAATGCGCAGCACTCGTCCGCCAACTGATCTGAGACACCTAGCCACTGGTCGCGGGAGCGAACCGGATCAAAGGTGGGACGGTCACCCCGCGTATGCGCGCGGTTTGGCCGCATAGCTCGCGCGTGCGAGTCCCTTCTGGCGAGGCGAGTCAACGATTGCCGAAGACTTGATCTTGCCAATCGCTCAGGACTTGGTCACTGATGTTCGCGCCGAACTGGCGAAGCAGTTGTTGCGTGATCTGTACGCCAACTCTGCGGGGATTTTCGATTAGGCGGGCCGTTTCAAGGGTCTCGATCGCTTCCAGCGTTCGAGCATTCACGACGTAGTTGTCGTTCAACTCCCGGTCAGGGCTGCCCGATATCAGCTGCCTACCGCCGATTTGAGCCAAAGCGACAGAAATCGTGACCGTTTCACACTCCAGCCGAGTCCCAATTCGAGCAGCAAATTCGGCCACCTCAACTGAATAGAGAAGAACGTCCCAAACGGCAACGGCTCCAGAGGCGTTTGGCACGTGCGGTTTGAGGTACGGGCTTTCCTCAAGGTCGGTAGCTAATGCGCGCCGATGCAGGAATTGACCGCTCGTGCACGCACGCCACGATTCGAGGTGCGGGACACCCCCCGGCCCAATATCTTGACCGATCCATTCTCCGTGTCGCACGATCGGGGTACGGGTTTCCACGAAGGGAACGGGCCAGCCGCGAAGTCGGACGACGTTCTGCAACACATATTCTTCGAGATTGGCCGGAGATACGCGATTACGCATGTAAGGACCGGGCTGGATGGCAACATCAGTATGGCCTAGCAGCAGTACTTGCTCTGCCACGGCTGTCGGATCGGCCCAAGCACGCTCGGCTTCCTTTAGGAACTGCTCCCGTTCGTTTTCCTCAGTTCCAGCAGTCAAGTGGACCCCAGCCACGCCAGCTCTGCGGATGAACTCTCGCACGCCCTTGGTGATTGCCAGGTCAAGCACTTCCCGCATTTCAGTTGGGGACGGAACGGGGACGGACTCCGGCTTGCCGCGTGGACGTACGTACATCATGCCTTTCTGCAGGATGTCTTGGTAGTCTCGCCGGCATAGGTGAGGAATATCCTCGAACTCCGCAACTTCAATCGCCACCACATCGATACCGTTGACAAGTTGAATCGGATAAAGATGGAACGCGACTGGCGGATCGGCATACCGAGCCAGCGCGTCGTTGACGTTATCGAAGTCGGACCACCCGCTAAGTTGCGTGGCGCTCAGGCCGGGAAGCATATCGACCATGCGTTTGTCATCGATGCCGATGCAGATCAGCCCTCCATCCCGGAGGTTGCCGAGGGCAATCGCTGCTCGGGCAACTTTTGCACAGTAAGCCTTGTTGTCTAGGTCGCCCGGGCCTTTGACCTCAAACGAGCGAATTTCATGGCCAAGGGTCAGGAGTTGCTGTACGTCATCGGGCGTGACCACCAGGTGAGGATACTCCGGGTCCACCGGATCACCGAGGCAAGTGGGCGGCAGCGGCGGGAGCACGCTCTCACCGCAGAAACGCAACGGGCAAGTGCCCGCCTCTCGACTTGCATGAGGGCCTGGTCAGCCTCTACAACTGCGAGCGCCAGAGCCGTAGCCTGACACGGTGAACCATCTAGCTCACCGAGCCGCTCACCTCTCTGAGCAATGCCTGTCGACAGCTCTCCCTCGTAGGTGGAAGCACGTGCAGGCTGTCGGAGCGAAGGCTGAGAGCCTTGGCCGACTCGTTGGCGATGACGCGGAACTGCTCGCAGCTGCTGGGTGGCTGCATGACATCGGCTACGCCCCGAACGTCACTGACACCGGCTTCCACGCCCTGGATGGTGCTAGATGGTTGCTCCGGCATGGCTTCCAGCCGCGTCTGGCGAGCCTCGTCGCCCATCACTCGTGCGCCTCTTACGAAGCTGAGGAACGAGGGTTGAAGCATGCTCTCATGGCGGAGTTTCCCCTTGAACAGTCACCGACGTCCGACGCTCTCTGGTTCGCCGACATGACTACCGGGCCAGACGGTCAAGACCTGACCGTAGATGAACGGCTGGCGGAGATCCGCGAGCGATACGGACCGGATGACCTAGTAACGCGCTTCTGGGTGAAGGCGGAAGCGCCGCTGTTAGAGGCTGTCCGTCGGACGGAAGAACGGCTTACTGCCTAGCCGATGTACGGGTGCTGCCGGTTTTCGAAGCCGTGATCGATCCGAAGCCGCATCGAAGGGTGGATCGTGAGGTCGTCCAGCTCTTCGCGTGCGACCCACCGGACCTCCGAGGACTCGTCGCTCGGCGTCGGCTGACCGCTGACGTAGCGCCCTCGGAAGCAGATCGAGAACTGCTGTCGCACCTCGCCGTCGCTGTACTCGACCACATGGTTCGGGTTGGTGTAGATCCCGACCACGCCGGTCACCTCTACCTCTACGCCGGCCTCCTCCCGCGTCTCACGGACGGCCGTCTCGGCGATGTACTCCCCGAAGTCCTGGCCGCCGCCGGGCAGGGCCCAGAGTCCGTTGTCGGTCCGCTGGATGAGGAGTACCCGGCCCAGCTCGTCCTGCACGAAGACGGTGACCGCGACAACGATGCTGTTCGGCTTCGGGGCGTTCGGGTCGTTGAAGTGCTCGGTCCGGGCCATGGTCCTAGCCTCTCATCGGCGGCAACTCAGTGCTCAGGCCAGACGGCCCGCTTCTTTCCGAGTACCTGCTTGAAGCTGGCGACGTAGTTGTCGAACAGCTCCGCTCCGCCGATGCGCCGGAGATGCAGCACCGGGGCGTAGGCGGCGGGTGTGCCGTAGAGGTGGGTGTTAACCAGCATCTCGTCATCGAAGCGGTAGATGGAGTTGTAGAGGATCGTGTCGTGGTAGTAGATCCCGACGGTGTCCAGGTCTCGTAGCTCTTTGTAGAAGGCAAGCGCGTTCAGAATCTTGCTCGACATGGCAGCGCCGATGCCCTCGTCGTTCCCCCGCTCGGCGATGTGCTTGCCGTCGGGATCACCGAATAGCAACTCCACCTGGGCGCCTGCGAGCGCCTTCTCGCGAAGCGTCGGCACCCATCGGTGGTTGAACTCGGGCAGGAACAGGCCGCCGTAGACCAGGACGCCGATCTGTCGGGTGGCCTTCTCCAAGAGCTGCTGCCAGAGGTCCGTCGGGACGGCTCCGCGGCGAGGGTAGATGTGGACCACCTCGGACTGGCTGACCTGCGCCGCTCGCTGCGCCGGCAGAGCGTCCGGCCAGAGGTAGGACTCGCTCTCGTCTAGCAGCTCAGCAATCGTGTGGCGATAGCGCGGGTATGGGTTCCGGTCCTGGGTGATCCACCGCTCGACGGTCTTCGGGTCGACACCAAGTCTTTCCGCGAGTGCCCCAGGCGTCAGCCCTTTCGTCAGCATCCTGCTGCGTAGACGGTCGTTCGGCATGGACGCTCCTGCTCCTGAACAACGGGACGACTTCAGGGACGACTTACGTTAGCAAGGACGTCCCTAGTCGTCCATATCTCGTGGTGAACTCGTCACTACCGATCGACGCACTCTGATTCCAGGAGAGCTGCCGTCCAGGGAGGACGTATCTGGCCCGGCGATACGGGCTCAGCTCACGAGTTGAAGGAGTCAGTCATGGGACGTCTGCTGCTGGACACCTCGCGGGTGTCGTACGAGGTGTCGGTGAACCCGGTGCCGAAGCTGGACCAGAACGGTCAGCAGAAGTTCGACCGGGAGACGAAGAACCCGATGTGGACGGTGCACCTCTACGCCCTGTCGGAGGGTGCTGCGGAGGTCATCAACGTGACGGTCGTGAACCCGGTGATGCCGCCGGTGACGGTCCGTCAGCCGGTGGTTCCGGTGGACCTGGAGGCGCTGCCCTGGGTCAACGACCGGGACGGCAAGGTCCGTTCGGGTGTGGCGTTTCGGGCCTCGGGTCTGACGCCGCTGGACACCGCCGCCTAGCGGCGGGCGTGTCATCTGCTCCAACAGAAGTAGTGGTGGACACGGGCTCGCTGGTGATTGGCGTCGTCTGCGAGCCCGCGTCCTGTCAACAACTCCGGTCCCGTGTTGGGAGGACTTGTCGTGTCCAAGTCTACGTCGCGGTCCCCGTTCGGCTGGTCGAACCGTGGGGGCAACGTCACTGTCATCGAAGCTCCGATTGCCCGTTCCTACCGTCGTCGGGCCATCATCGCGTTCTGGGTCACCCTCGGGGTGGTCGGCCTCCTGGCCGCCATGGTGGCCTCTGAGTACATGCACCCGATCCTGGGTGGACTGCTTGGCGTCGTGCTCGGCGCTGTGCTTGGCGCGGTGGTGTTCGCGCTGGTCGTGGCGTGGCCGGTCCTGCGTGTCTTCTGGCACTGGCTGCCGGAAATCGGGCTCGGCCTGGCCGCCGTCTACGGCTGGACTGCGCTGATGCAGTCGACCCCGCTGTGGGGGTCGCTGCTCGTCGTCGCCCTGGTCGTCGGCGTGCCGGCCGCTGTCGGCCCGGTTCGCCGCCGTGTCATGGCGCTCGTGTGGTGCCTGGTGGTGCGGCACCGGCTGCGGCTGTGCTTCGCCGCGTTCATCGCCACCAACCGGCACGGCTCGCTGCCGCTGATCCTGCCCGCGAAGCCGACCCCGGCCGGTGAGCGGGTGTGGGTGTGGCTGCGTCCCGGTCTGTCCCTGCGGGACTTGGAGCAGGACGGCCAGGTGCAGAAGCTCGCCGTCGCCTGTTGGGCCAGCGAGGTCCGCGTTATGCGTGCCTCCCGCCGCTACGCCGCTTTGATCCGCCTGGACATCACCCGCCGCGAACCCCTCGCGGCAACCATCGTGTCCCCGCTGCCGGACCACGTCCCCACGAACATGCCCGCCAACGCCCCCACCTCCCCGGGCATGCCGCCTGTCGGACTGGACCTGCCCGACGTGCCGGACACCCCGGCCACCCTCACCGCCGAGACCCCTCGGCCGCGCAAACCGCGCAACCCCACCACCGAGGCGAGCCCGAACGGGTTCGACCCCTCCGACTACGCCTGACCGCCGGGACGGCGCGGACCACGCACCCCTACCGGGTCGAGAGTCCGCGCCCTTCCCACCTTCACCCGCCTTTGACACGTACGTGTCAACCGACCCACCGGGAGCCCGTCATGGACCTCACCGACACCATCGAACTACCCGCCACGTCGGCCGACACGGTGCCGGTCGGCGCGGGCCTGTCCATCTTCGACCCGGTGTTCCTCGGCATCGACGAGTTCGGCCAGGCCGTCTACCTGCCGATGATCTACCGGAACATCCTCATCGGCGGTGAGCCCGGCGCGGGTAAGTCCAGCCTGTTGAACACCATCGTCGGCCACGCCGCCCTGTGCCCGGACGTGCGGCTGTGCCTGCTCGACGGCAAGCAGGTCGAACTCGGTCTGTGGCAGGACGCCGCCGACGTGTTCGTCGGCCCGGACATCGAGCACGCCATCCGCACCCTGCGCCGGGTGCAGACGGTGATGGACAACCGCTACTCGTTCCTGATGTCGCGCCGCCGCCGCAAGATCGGCCGCAACGACGTGTTCGGTCAGATCCTCGTCGCCTGCGACGAGATCGCCTACTTCTCCGCCACCGCCGGGGACAAGAAGACCCAGGAACTGTTCGCCGCGCTGCTGCGCGACATCGTGGCCCGGGGCCGCGCCGTCGGGATCATCGTCGCCGCCGCGACGCAGCGACCCTCGTCGGACATCATCCCGCCGTCGCTGCGGGACCTGTTCGCGTGGCGGTTCGCCGGCCGCTGCACCAACGACGTGTCCAGCGACATCATCCTCGGCCACGGCTGGTACGCCCGCGGCTTCTCCTCCAACACCATCGACCCGAACAACCAGGGCGAAGGCTTCCTCATCGCCGAAGGCGGCATCCCGAACCGCGTCAAGGCCGCCTACATGAGCGACACCGACATCATCCGCGTCGCCGACTACGCCGCCTGGACCCGCCGCCACGACAGCTCCGAGATCGGAGCGGCGGCATGAGCACCCGGACCGCTGTCCCGACCCGCGTCGTGGACCTGGTGCTCGTCGGCACCGGTGAGGACATCGCCGCGCTGACCGCCATCACCCGCAACGCGGGCGTACTCGTCTTCCGCTCCGCACCCACCGCCGCTGGCCCTCATGACGACCGGCAGCGGGTGTTCCTCCGGCTCCACCTGCACCACCGATAGAAGCGGCCGACGGACCGGCCAATGCCCTGAGAAAGCTGCCCGGTCCGCCGACCCAACCACCGCCCACGAAAGGACGTGGCCGCCATGAACCCTACCCAAAAACAGCCCACCACCCCCGGCGCGCTGGCCGACCTGACCCCGGCCGACACCCTGCGCTGCGCTGCCCGCTACCTGGAAATCCACGGCTGGATCAAGGGCACCTACTACAGCAACCAGGGCGGCACCTTCCCGCCCGCCTGCGCCGTCGGCGCGATCGGCATGGCCGCCCACGGCCGCCTCATCACCATCCCCGCCACCCACGGGACCGGCGCCCGCGACTGCACCCGCGCCATCGACTACCTCACCGACTACCTGACCGACCTCGGGGTCATCGCCTACGGCGACGACTGGAGCACCGCTCCTACGGACGCGATCGACTGGAACGACCGCGACGACCAGACCGCCGAGCAGGTCATCACCACACTGCGCGCCGCCGCCGACAACTACGACTGGACCCACGCCACCGAGGACGACCTCGAAACCTACGCCGACGCCTGCGTCTGGGCCGAGAAGCACCCGACCCGTGAAGGCTTCCTCGCCTGGATCGGTGCCCGATGAGCACCGTCACCGCGCTGCCGACCGGCAACGTCCACGCCATCCTCGACCGCGCCGCCCTCTACCTGGCCCAGCACGGCTGGACACCGACCGGCCTCTACGACGCCCACGACGGGTGCACCGCGAAGTGCGCCTGTCACCGCACCGGCCTGTACCCGGCGTCGATCCTCGGCGCGATCCGCGCGGCCGTGTTCGGCCGGCCCCGCTGGTACCTCACCGGCATCACCGACGCCGAACAGCACACCTACAGCGCCGCCGTCGAGTGGTTCAACACCTACCTCATCGCCGTCGGCCACGACGGCCAGCACGCCCCGGTCTTCGCCTGGGAGACCACCCCCGGCCGCACCCCGGCCCACGTCACGCAGGCGCTGTGCGCCGCCGCCATCGCCTACCGCACGCACACCATCCGGAGGGCCGCATGAGCACCGCCGCCCACATCACCGACCTGACACGTACGTGTCAAAACCCTGTCTCCACCGCCGCCCTCGTCGGCGTGCTCGAATCCGCGTGGGCTGCGATCCGCGCCCAGCACACCGAGATCCCGGCCGTCGTCCTCGTCGTCGGCTCCGGCTCGCCCACCAAGCCCAACCAGGGCATGAAGTGGGGCCACTTCGCCGCTCTGCGCTGGCAGCACGGCGACACCCAACTCCCCGAAATCCTCATCTCCGGTGAAGGGCTGTCCCGCGAACCGGAAGCCGTCTTCACCACCCTCCTGCACGAAGCCACCCACGCCCTGGCCGACGTCCGGGGCATCCAGGACACCTCCCGGCAGGGCCGCTGGCACAACAAGCGCTTCGCCACCCTCGCCGCCGAACTCGGCATGTCCACCACCAAGGACGACAAGCTCGGCTACTCCCCCTGCACCCTCACCGACATCACCCGCGCCCGCTACCGGGCCGTCATCACCGACCTCACCGAAGCGCTGCGCTTCTACCGCCACCCCGAACCCACCGGCGAGGGCAAGCAGCGCACGAACAACAACAACGGCGTCTCCTGCGAATGCGAGTGCCCCCGCAAGCTGCGCATCTCCGCCACGGCCTTCGAAGAAGGGCCGATCGTCTGCGCCGTCTGCTCGGCGGCGTTCCTGCCCGAGGACATCGACCGGGACACCTACGAACACCCCACCTTCGCCACCGGCACCACGACCGGCGACGACCACCAGGACCAGGACGACGCCGACGACTCGGAGGACGACCCGATGGTGTTCTACGACCCGACCGGCGAGCGCTACGGCCTGCCGACCTACCCGTTCAAGCTCGCTCCCGGCGACCTGCTGACCCGCCGTCAGCTCCGCGCCCGACAGCTGCGCCCCGGCGGCCAGGATCCCGCCGCGCAGATCCTGTGGCGTCGCGGTAAGCGCGTCGCCTACCTCTACCGCCTCGATCTCGCCGTCCCGAAGCGGACCGCAACCGCCGCCCAACTGGCGGCCATCGACAAGGCGCTCACCGCCCGGCGCACCTGCCCCGACTGCGGCCAGGTCAAGCCCTACTACATCCCCCGCCGTACCGGCACCTGCCTCGACTGCACGGAGGTCTCCCGATGAATTCCGCCCTCGTCTTCGCGGTCGTCACGGCCGTGCTGATCCCGGCCCACCACCTGGCCGACCACATCGTTCAGACCGACGCCGACGCCTGCGGAAAGGCCGCGCCCGGCTGGACCGGCTGGCGTCACCTCCTCACCCACGTCGCCACCTACCACCTGACCGTCGCGGTCATGCTCGCCGTCACCGTCGTCCTGCTCGACCTGCCGGTGTCCGCGCTCGGACTCATCGCCGGTATCGCCTTCTCGGCCATCACCCACGCCCTGCTCGACCGCCGCTGGACGGTCCGCCTGATCCTGCGCGCCACCGGCTCCGCCGCCTTCGCCGACCGGCAAACCCCGATCTGCGGCATGTACCTCGCCGACCAAGCCCTCCACCACGCCTGCCTGTGGGCCTCCGCCCTCCTCATCGCCTGCCTCTGAAAGGACACGCCATGTACCGCTACATGATCTCGTTCAGCTACGAAGCGCCGACCGGCATCGGCTTCATGAGCATCGAGTGGCCCTGCAAGCGGCCCATCCGCTCGATGGATGACGTCACCGTCGTCATGAACCACCTGCGCAACAGCGGCTACGTCAACGCCGTCATCCTCGGATTCTCCCTGTTCGCCGACCCCGCCCCCAAGGCGGCGTCATGACTGCCAAGAAGAACGGCCGCGTCTACGCCTACATCGGCGCTTTCTCCGGCGGACTCGTCTCCGTCGCCGCCAACATCGCCCACTCGTTCATCGCACCCAAGGACGCCCCGGCCGACTGGTCGCCGGAACCCGGTGCGGTGGTCTCTGCGGTCGTGTGGCCGCTGTTCCTGTTCATCGCCATCGAGATCCTCGCTCGTACGCCCTGGCCGACCGGCTGGGGCTGGAACGTGCTGCGCTGGGTCGGGCTGCCGCCCGTGGCCCTGGTCGCCGCGTTCGTGTCCTACCGGCACCTGTCCGGACTGCTCGACCACTACAACGAGGAAACCCTCGTCGTCTGGTTCGGTCCCCTCGCCGTGGATGGCCTGATGCTCATGGCCACCGCCGCGCTACTCGCCACCGGAAACCGCACCACCCGGCCCACTGATCTCGTCCCGGCATCTGCGCCGGCCACCACCGCCGAGGCCCCGTCATCCGACATCCCCGCCTCGCCGCTGGTCCGCCCGGCCGCCGCGACCCCGGCCACCAACCCCAGCCCCGATTTGCGTCCTATCGAACCCGTCAACCCGCCCACCTCTGGCGAGGACACCGACACCCCGACGACGGTCGAGCCCACCCCGGACACCACCGCCACGGACCCGATCCCGGCACCTGCGGCACCGGTCACCACCGGCCCGCCGCCCGCGCTGCTGTCCAACGCCCGGCTCGTCGCCGCCGCGCACGAAAAGGCCCACGGTGAACCGATCAACCCGGGCCAGCTCGCCGTGCGACTGCGCGTGCCGACCCACACGGCCGCCGACCTCCTGACGGCCCTCCACACCCAACCGACCATCAACGACAAGACCCACAACGGCACTGCCGTGGGAGCCACCGCGTGACCTCCTCGACGCTGCCTCTCGCACCCGGGACCACTACGGTCCCGGGTACGGGAGCCTCCGCCGACGCAGACACCGGCCACTGGCCCTGGGCTGTACCCACCTCCACCCGCCGCGCTGATGACGGCTGGGTGCGCGGCCACGACCCCCGCACCGTCGCCTCCGGCCGTGCCCGCGCACAGGATCCCGACTACCCGGACTGGCTCGGCCACGTCCGCGCCGCCTCGGCCTGCAAGCACCCGATCCGGCTGGCCGGGCAGATCCACGTCAACGACCGTGACGGCAACCGCATGGTCACCATCGACACCGACACCATGCCCGACGGCGCGATCTACACCCCCTGCGGCAACCGCCGCGCCGCCGTCTGCCCGTCCTGCGCCGAGGTCTACCGCCGCGACACCTACCACCTCATCAAAGCCGGACTCCAAGGCGACCGGTGGGGACTACCGCCGCTGCACGAACACATCGCCCTCTTCCTCACCGCCACCGCCCCGTCGTTCGGGCCGGTGCACCACCGGGTGGTGAAGGTCCACGCCGCGGACTGCCGCAAGAAGGACGGCTGCACCTGCCGCGCCTCCGTCTGCCACCCCTTCGGCCGAACCTGCCCCCACGGCCGCGACCTGCGCTGCGGACAGCGACACAAGGCCGGTGACGGGCAGCTCGGGCAGCCGCTGTGCCTGGACTGCTACGACCACACCGCCCAAGTCGTCTGGAACCACGAAGCCCCCGAGCTGTGGCGCCGCACCATCCAACAAGTCGACCGCGAGCTACGCCGCCTCGGCCGCACCCACGGCGTCGAGCTGCGCCGCCGCTACATCAAGGTCTACGAATTCCAGGTACGCGGCGTGGTCCACTACCACGCCCTGATCCGCCTCGACGGACACAACCCCGACTGCCCCGGCGCGATCGTCCCACCACCCCGCCAGATCACCCGCGACATGTTCGAACAGGCGGCACGGGCGGCATTCGTCAAGACCTCCTACACCTCCGCCGGCCACCCCGCCAACGGCGGCCAGGGATGGCACATCGCCTGGGGCCACAAGGGCCTGGACGTCAAGCACGTCAACGCCCCCGGCGGTGAGGTCAACCTCGCCCAGATCACCGGCTACATCGCCAAGTACGTCACCAAGAGCACCGAAGTCACCGGCCTGACCCTGCGCCGCGTCGACGACCTCACCGTCGACGTCCACGGCGACCCGGCAACCCACCTCGGCCGCCTCATCCGCGCCTGCTGGGACATCGGCGAACACCCCGACTACACCCGCCTTCGCCGGTGGGCGCACCAGTTCGGCTACGGCGGCCACATCACCACCAAGAGCCGCGCCTTCTCCGCCACCCTCGGCTTCATCCGCCACCAGCGCACCATCTGGCGGCGCACCGAAGGCCACCCCCACACCTGGGACGACCAACAAGCCGAACAAGTCATCTACGAACTCGGCTACCACGCCACCGGCTGGATCAGCACCGGCGACGCCCTACTCGCCAACACCGCCGCCGCCCAAGCCCGCGCCCGACACCACGCCGGACTCGACGCCCTCGCCGACGAACTCACCGCCGCTCGCGCGGCCCGACCCCTGGCCGCTTGACACGTACGTGTCAACGCCACGTGTAGCCGTTCCTTGACAACTCCACAGCGCACGCAACACCCCCAACCACCCGGCCCGGAAGGAGCACCCATGCCCACACGCCCCCGCCCCCTGGTCGCGGTCCGGCTCATCGGCCCGACCGCCACCGTCACCACCCACGCCGCCACCATCGCAGCCCAGCTCATCGCCCACCACGGCGGGCGCGAACGCGTCACCTGCCGCACCAGCACCCGCACCGCCGACTACAGCGGCGAAAGCCGCGCCTACATCACCATCACCAGGAAGGAGCCACGATGACCGCACCCACCCCGACCCCGCTGCCGGAACTGTGGTCGATCCACGACACGGCCGCGTTCCTCCGTGTTCCCGTCGGAACGCTCTACCAGTGGCGGCACCGCCGCACCGGCCCCCGCGCCTCAAAGGTCGGCCGGCACCTGCGCTACAACCCCGCCGACGTCCGGGCATGGCTCGAAGAACAGGCGGCCTGACATGCCGATCGATGATCTGTGGTACCTGAGCAAGCGTGGTCCGAACAACGAGCGTCTGAAGTCCAAGCGCTACGGGCGCGGAAAGCGGTGGCGCTGTCGATACGTCGACCGCAATGGCGAGGCGCGGGAACGCCTCTTCGATCGGAAGGTCGACGCGGAAGCCTGGGATGCCAAGGCACGCGCGGGTCTCGCCGAGGAAGTCCGGATCGATCAGGGGGAGCGCCGTCTGACCTTTCAGGACTACGGGGAGCGGTGGCGGCTGTCGCGTCAGATCGGGCAGGCCCTCGACTACCAGCGCCACACCGAATCCCGGCTGCGTCACCACCACTACCCGCACTTCGGCGACCGGCCGATCCGGGCGATCACCGTCACCGACGTCCTGGAGTGGGTGGCCACGCTATTGCGCAACAACGTCGCGCAATCGTCGGTGAAGACCTACTTCGACCTGCTCAACACCATCATGAACTCGGCGGTGGCCGACAAGGTGATCCCCGACAACCCGTGCAAGTCGATCCGGCTGTTCGCGATCCTGCGGGGCTTCTCCCGCTCGCCGAAGTGGGTGCCCACCGACGATGACGTCCTGGCCCTGGTAGACGCGGTGCCCGACGAGTATCAAGCGGCCATCTGGGCCGGTGCGGGTGAGGGGATGCGGCTCGGGGAAGTCCTCGGTCTGGAGGACAGCACCCGGTGCATCGACCCGCAGCGGCAGGAACTGCACGTGGTGCAGCAACTGCGGTTCCACAAGGTCGCCTACGGCGGCTTCTACCTCGCTCCGCCGAAGGCCGGTTCGGTCGGTGATGTGGACCTGGACGACCACGTCGCGGCCGTCTTCGCCCAGCACGTCCGTACCTACCCGCCCGCCCTGGTCGAGCTGCCGGACATCACCGCCGGCACTCCCGACCCGGGCAGGGAGCCCAAGCGCCGATTGGTCCCGCTGCTGTTCACCGACGAGCTGGGCCGGCCAATCCATGACCAGCGCTGGTCGAAGATGTGGCGGGGGTGGTGCAGGGCGGCTGGCTGGCCCGATGAGGGCACCTTCCACTCCCTGCGGCACTACTTCGCCACCCGCCTGATCACCTCGGGTGCCGACCCCACGGACGTGCAGAACGCGCTACGGCACTCCAGCCTGCGGATCACGCTGGAGACCTACGTCCACTGGTGGCCGAAGAAGGACCGCCGCCGCAACATCATCAGCGGTGCGCTACGGGAGGCGAGCGCCAAACGAAAGCGGGGCCCGAAGGCCCCGGATTCTCGCTGAGTTGTGCCGGATCTGTGCCCGCTGATCTTGCTAGCGGCATTTCCCCTGCTCAACGGTGTTACTGGTGGAGCTGAGGGGATTTGAACCCCTGACCCCCTCGATGCGAACGAGGTGCGCTACCGGTCTGCGCCACAGCCCCTCCGCCGGCGAACCGGCGTCGGTCCCACCCGGCTTTCACCGGGCGGGCCGACGACAAGGCTAACAGGTCGCGCCCCCACGACGCGAACCGCCCCGCCGCCCCGTAGATCTTGGAAGAAAAAGGCCCCCGGAGGGGCCCAAACCTTCCAAGATCGCCACCAGCAAGGTACCGGCACGACGGTCAGGCGCCTCGGCCGGACTGGTAGGGGCGTCCGCGCAGGCCACCCGCCCGCCGGTAGGACACCGAGCCGCCGCTCGCCGCCGGTGGCAGGTCCGCGGGACGGTCCAGCCCCATCGCCGTACGCCGGACCGCCTCGCGCTGGGCGGCCAGCCGGCGCTGCGCCTCCCGCCGGGCCGCCGCGCGCCGGGCCTGCTCGCGGCGCACCTCGGCCTGGCGGGCGGCCAGCCAGGCCGCCTCGCGGGCGTCCGCACGCCGCCGCCGGCGCTCGGCCAGGGCGCGCTGCCGCAGGTGTACGACGTACGCGACGAGCAGCGTGCCGGTGACCGAGACGCTGATCCAGAACCCGGGTCCGACGAGCACCACGCCGCCCAATTCGACCAGGTTGAGCAGCAGCAGCGCGGCCAGCACCCGGCGCCGGCGGTAGATCGCCGGAGTGTGCCGTCGGCGGGGCGGGTGCCGTCGGCGGGACTGGGCCGGCACCGCGGAGACGGGCCGGAGCCGCCCGGAGCGCCGGCGCAGCGGCGGCGCGGAGACCGGGCGAGCAAGACTACCCGTGTCGGAGTCTTCACTGAGGGTCACGACGAGGGAGCGCGGCGGGTGCAGCGGTCGCCGCCCGGGCACGGTGCGCCGTCGACGCTGGCGCTGGAGCACCCGCGCCGTCGACTGCGCCCGCTCCGCCACCAGCCGCTCGGTGGCGTCGTACCGGCGGACCAGCGCCGGAGCGAGGGCGAGCAGACCGGCGGCGGCGAGGACGGCGAGGAGCACCGACGTGGGCACCCTCACCCCTCCCGTCACCAAAGTTCGAGGCGAGCGCCGCGCCGCCGCAACTTCTTCCGTCGACCGTCGTTTACGGCGCACTTCGTGCGGGCTGGCAGCGCTTGCCACAGCTTGCAGTTACTTGAGGTTACGGGCCGCCGACCCGGTTCACAGTGCGCCGCGCCGGGCGTTCGCCTCAGCGGCGGTTGTCACGTACGCGGTGCCACCGCGCCAGCAAGCCGCCCTCGGCGACGACTTCCTCGCCCGTCATCGCGTATCCGATGTGGTCGCGCCACGCGCCGTCGATGTGCATGTAGCGCACGTGATAGGCCTCCTCGCGGAAGCCGAGTTTCTCCACCACCCGCCGGGACGGCACGTTCTCCGGCCGGATGTTCACCTCGATCCGGTGCAGACCGCCCGGCCCGAACGCGTGGTCCACGGCGAGCGCCACAGCGGTCGGGATCACGCCACGACCGGCCACCCGGGAGTCCACCCAGTAGCCCACGTACCCGGAGCAGAACGCGCGCCGCACGATGCTGCCCACGTTCACGTGGCCGACCAGCCGCTCCTGCCCGTTCTCGCGCAGGCAGACCGCGAACGGCATGCCCTCACCGGTACGCGCGGACTTGCGCTGGTCGGCGTGCACCAGGCGGAACGCGGCGGGCGAGTTCGTCTCGTACCAGCCGCCGGGCACATGGGACTCCCACGGCGCCAGCCACTCCCGGTTCGCGCGCCGGACCTCCGACCAGGCGGCGGCGTCCGAACGCCGGTACGGCCGCAGCACCACCGGGCCGTCCACCAGCACCGCCGGCCACCCCGGCGCCCGCCGGAACCTCACCGAGCCGGCCTTCCGTTCGCGACTGCGGGGCTCGCAAGCTCACTCCTCGCGCTCACCGGCGCCGGTCCAGCAGGAGCACATCCACGGTAGACCCCGCAGCAGCGGTGGTGACCCGCTCGCCGAGCACCAGCAGGCCGTTCGCGTCGGACAGGCCGGAGAGCGTGTACGGGCCACCGGCGAGCGGCTGCACCGTGTACCCGCCGCCGCGCCGCTCGGCCACGTGCGCGGGCCGGAACTCGCGCAGCCCCACCGGGGACGAGACCGTCTCCAGCAGGTGTGCGCGGACGCTCGGCCGGAACACCGGCTCGGCCCCGGCCAGCAGCTGGATGGCCGGCCGGGCCAGCACCTCGAAGCCGATCAGCGCCGCGCCGGGCTCACCGGGAAGACACACCACCGGCACCTCCTCGGCGCCGACCGTACCGAACCCGAGGGCCGTTCCGGGATAGAGGGCCACCTCTGTGAAGGTGACCGGTCCGGCCCGGCCGCCGTCACGGCGGGACAGGATGCGGCGGACCATGTCACCGGGGCCGGTGCCGGTGCCGCCGGTGGTGATGATCAGGTCGGCGCGCAGCGTCTGGTCCTCCAGCAGGCCGCGCAGCGCCTCCGGGTCGTCGTCGCAGATCCCCACCCGGTACGCGAGCGCGCCCGCCTCCGCCGCCGCCGCGGTCAGCGCGTGCGAGTTGGTGTCCACCACCTGCCCGGGCTGGCTGCCCCGGCCCACGTCCACCAGTTCGTCACCGGTGGCCACGATGACCACGCGCGGGCTGGGTCGCACCACCACGTGCCCGATGCCGGTGGCGGCGAACACCGCGACCAGGGCCGGTGAGACGTACGCGCCGGCGCGGGCGAGCAGCGTGCCGGCGACCAGTTCCTCCCCGGCGCGGCGCAGGCCGTACCCCCGTTTGGGGGCGCGGAAGATCTCGACGGCGGCCATGCCCTGGTCGGTCCACTCCACCGGGACGACCACGTCCGCGCCGATCGGCAGCGGCGCGCCCGCCGCCACCGAGAAGCAGGAGCCGGGGGTGAGCCGGACCGGCCGCCAGCTCGCCGCGCCCAGGTCACCCACCACGTTGAGGCGGATGCTGCGGCCGCCGGGCATACCGGAGGGGGCCGGGACGTAGCCCGGCCCCCGACTCCCACCGGAGATGTCCTCCCAGCGCGCGGCGTACCCGTCCACCGCCGCCTGGTCGAAGGCGGGGTACGAGTGCGGGGCGACCACGTCCTCGGCGAGCACGTTGCCGTACGCCTGGGTCAGGTCGAGGTCGAGTGGAGGCAGCGCGCGTAACCTGCGCAGCACACTGCCCAGGTAGTCGGCGAGCGGCGTCAACTCGTTCGCGGCCGCCTCGGCGTCGGCCGTCGCGGTCATGTATCGGCACCGCCGGACGCGTCGCGGATGCCGTTGAGGACGGCGGCGGTGACCGTCTCGTCGCCGTTGTTGACGAACTCGGTCAGCCACTTGCGGAACTCGGCGCCCAGGTCGTCCCGCTCGGCGGCGATCTGCACCACGGTCTGGAGGTAGCCGAGCGGCATGCCGGTGTCGTAGCGGGTGCCCCGGTAGACGATGGCGTGCACCGGCACCCCCTCGGTACGCAGCAGCTCCATCGCGTCGGTCAGCTGGATCTCGCCGCCGCTGCCCGGCTGGGTACGCCGGATCGCGTCGAAGATCCTCCCGGGGAGCACGTACCGGCCGAGGACGGCGAGGTTGCTGGGGGCGTCCTCCGGGCTCGGCTTCTCCACCATGCCGGTCACCTTGACGACCTCGGCGATGTCGGCGTACTCCGACTCGGCCGGCTCGACCGACGCGATGCCGTACCGGCTGGTCTCGGCCGGGTCGACCTCGAAGAACGCGAGCACCACGCCGCCGGTGCGGGCCTGAAGCTCCAGCATGGCCGGCAGCAGCGGCTCGGACGGCTTGACGAACTCGTCGCCGAGCAGCACCGCGAAGGGCGCGTCGCCGACGTGCGACTCGGCGTACCCGACGGCGTGGCCGAGACCGAGCTGTTCCGGCTGGCGGACCGTGTAGATCGCGGCGAGTTCCTCGGTGCGCTTGACCTCGGCCAGCAGCTCGGGCTTCTTGGCGAGCCGTTCCTCCAGGTCCGGCCGGCGGTCGAAGTGGTCCACCATCGAGGTCTTGCCGCGACCGGTGATCAGCAGGATGTCGTCGATGCCGGCCTGCGCGGCCTCCTCGACGATGTACTGCAGGACCGGCCGGTCCACGACCGGCAGCAGTTCCTTGGGAACCGCCTTGGTGGCCGGCAGGAACCGGGTGGCCAGGCCGGCGGCCGGGATCACGGCCTTGACCGCGCGGGAGCGACCGGGGGCCGCTGAGGGGTTCGCTGAGTGCTCCGACATGTCGCGAGACTATCGGCCACGGCTCTGCCGCGGCGGGTGAGGACCGGAAGACGCGCCGCCCTGGACGGTGCCCGCCGGGTCCGCCGCGCCGGCCCGGGGCAGCCCGTCCGGCGGGCCGGCACCTGCGGCCACCACCGGGATCTCCCGGGTGGGCAGCGGATCGGGCGCCGGGGCGAGCCGGTAGCCGTCGCGTCCGGCGGCCTTCGCCGCGTACAACGCGTCGTCGGCGGCGTCGAGCACCTGCTGGCCGCCGGCGGCGTGGTCCGGGTAGACGGCGATGCCGATGGAGACGGTCACCGGCACCCGCACCGGCTCGTCGCCGCTCCCCTCGACTGTCACCGGCTGGTCGCGTACCACCGCGCCGAGCCGCTCGGCGACGATCGTGGCGCCCCGGGCGTCGGTCTCCGGCAGCAGCACCACGAACTCCTCGCCGCCCTGCCGGAACGCCAGGTCCACCTCGCGGATCACGCCGCGTACCCGGCGGGCGAACTCGACCAGCACGGCGTCCCCGGCGGCGTGCCCCCAGGTGTCGTTGACGTTCTTGAACCGGTCCAGGTCGAGCGCGAGGACGCTGAGCATCCGGCCGAACCGGTTCGCCCGCTCCACCTCGCGGCGGATCGACTCGCGCAGGTAGCGGTAGTTCCACAGCCCGGTCAGCGGGTCGGTCAGCGAGAGCCGCTGCGCCTCCTCGTGCACCCGGACGTTCTCGACCGCGACCGCCGCGTGCCCGGCGAACGTCCGCAGCGTCACCACGTCGTCGTCGTGGAACCCGTGCCCGCCGAGCCGGTCGTAGAGCACGAGGACGCCGAGCGCCGCGCAGGCCGAGCCGGGCGGGTCGCCGTCGGCTGGTGGGTGGCCGGGCCGGTCCGGGCCGCGCGGCTCGGCGCCGCCGGGGGTGGCGAACGGCACCGCCACGTACGTCTCGCAGGTCGGCTCCCCGGTCGGCGTGTCCGGCGGCGCCCACCGTCCGCGCAGCGGTTCGCCGGTGGCGGCCACCGCGCCGAGCACCCCGGCGCCGACCGCGACCCGCAGCGTCGCCGGGTCGGCCGGGTCGCTCGTCGGCCAGCGCCCGGTCAGCCCTTCCACGCACCGGCCGACGAGGACGCCGTCGCCGTCGACGAGCAGCACCGCGCCGGCCCGGGCGCCGGTGGCGGCGATCGCGCTGTCCAGGATCACCCGCAGGATGCGTTGCAGGTCGTGCGTGCTGGCGAGCGTGTCACCGAGCACCGCGAGGTGGTTGCGGAGCTGGTCACGGCTGCTGGTCAGCGCCGTCACGTAGGTGCCGGTCTCCCGGGTCATCCGGTTGAACGCGCTGGCGAGCCGCCCGATCTCGTCGCGGCTGCGCACCGGCACCCGGGCGCTCAGGTCGCCGCGCGCCACCCGGTCCACCGCGCCGGCCAGCTCACCGAGCGGCCGGGTGGTCACCCGGGCCAGCCGCCAGGCCGCCAGCACGGCGAGCAGGGCGGCGAGCGCGACGGCGGCGATCAGCGCACCGTACAGGCCGGGCGCGCGCTCCCCCGGCACCGACAGCACCAGTGGCAGTGGCTGACCGGGAGACGGACCGACCCGCCGCACGTACCGGCCGTCGCCGGTGCCTGTCACCCGGTTCCCGTCCGCTTTGCCGGCGGCGGCCAGCACCGCTGCGCGTACCCCCTGGTCCTCGGTCGTGTGGGTGATGCCGCCGGGGTCGTCGAGGAGGGTGACCCCGACGCCGGTCACGGCGGCGAGCCGCGCCACGAAGGCCCGGTCGACGGGCTGGGCGGCGGCGACCGCGCCCAGGTCGGTGCCGGCCGGGTCGCGGAGCCGGACCTGGGCGGAGAGCGCCGCGACGCCGGTGGCGGGCGCGCCGGCGCAGTCCTGCCAGCGCCCGGCTGGCCCGTCCGGCGTGGTGTAGGTGGTGCGGCCGGCGGCGTCGGCGATCAGCACGGCGGCGGCCAGCCCTCGGGCGACCACCTGGTCGGCCGCGCGCGACCGGACGGCCGGGTCGCCGACCAGCGCGACCGCGTCGGCGGCCGCGCGGAGTTGCTGGCAGAGTGCGTCGATCGAGGTACGGACACCGGCCGCGGCCAGGCCCAGCCGTTCGGTGGCGCGACTGCGGTCGACGGCGCTGAGCGTGGCCCCGACGAAGAACGCGCCGAGCAGGACGGGGCCGAGGACCACCGCGAGGAAAGCCGCCGTCAACCGCCCGCGTAGCGTCAATCTTCCCCCCGGAAGTTCCGCTCCCTTGGTGCGATGCTGACACAGAGCGACCATTAGGCAAGCGTTGCGTCAGGAGTGTTGCGTGCCGGAATTTTCGGATGAAGCGCACGATGCGAAGCGGGAGATGCGCATCGCGCTACTCGCCGCGCGCCGGTCGCTGTCCACGGCCGACCGCGCGGTGGCGGCGGCCGCCGTCCAGGCCGAGCTGGTGACGTTGGTACGCCGGCTGCGGCCGGCCAGGATGAGCGCGTACGTGCCGGTCGCCTCCGAGCCGGGCGGACACGACCTGCCGGACGTGCTGCGGGCCGCGCTGCCGCCCGACGCCGAGCTGCTGCTGCCGGTGCTGCGCGAGGACCTGGACCTGGACTGGGCCCCGTACACCGGTCCGGAGTCGTTGCGCGCCGCCGGCCGGGGTCTGCGCGAGCCGACCGCACCGCCCCGGGGGCGGACCGCGGTGGCCGGAGCCGCCCTGGTCGTGGTGCCGGCGGTGGCGGTGGACCGCCGGGGCATCCGGCTGGGCCGCGGCGGCGGCTCGTACGACCGCGCGCTGGCCCGGGTGCCCGCGACGGTGCCGACGGTGGCGCTGCTGCACGACGGCGAGCTGGTGGAGGCGGTGCCCGCCCTGCCGCACGACCGTCCGGTGCACTGTGTGATCACTCCGGCGGACGGGCTGGTGGCGGTCCCGGGTGTGGGCCCGGGCGCTTCCGCTGGACGAACCCGGGGGTCATGACGCACCATTGGCACTCGAAGACCACGAGTGCCAGAAGGCCGTGCCGAAGATCCGGAGGAGAACGTGCCCACGTACCAGTACGCCTGCACCGCGTGCGGCCACCAGCTCGAGGCGGTGCAGTCCTTCTCGGACGAGCCGCTGACCGAGTGCCCGGCGTGTGAGGGGCGGCTGCGAAAGCTCTTCAACTCGGTGGGCATCGTGTTCAAGGGCTCCGGCTTCTACCGCACGGACTCCCGTTCGTCCGGTTCCGACAACGGCTCCTCGACCATGAGCAAGCCGGCCAAGTCCGAGTCGTCGTCGTCGGACTCCTCGTCCTCGTCGTCCGGCTCGACCCCCTCGTCCGGTTCGTCTTCTTCGTCCGGTTCCGGGTCGACGGCGAGCAAGGCACCGGCGGCGTCCAGCTCGTCCTGACCCACTGCTCGCACGCGACACGTGGCCGTTCCCGCTCGGGGACGGCCACGTTCCGTTCGCGGCGGATGCTCGCCACCTCGGCGAGGTTGCTGCATCCGCCGATCCGGAAGCAGCAAGCTCCCCGAGCTGGCGGTCCCGGCCGCATCGGACCTCGCGCTGGTCCCGGGGAACGGTTTTCCACAAGCGGGCGGGTTATCCACAGGTGCGGGCGGTGGGCCGGCGGGAGCCGGGAGGCCGGGCCTAGCCTGCGGGTCGGATGGTTGGCCGGCGGCGGGAGGCAGCGGTGGCGGATGGCGAGACGACGTTGCGTCCGGTCCGCTGGCGCGGGCTGCCCCGGCGCCGGACGCTGCTGCGGGTGACGCTCGTCGCGGCGCTGCTGGGGCTGGCCGCCGCGGTGCTGCAGACGCCGCCGTCCTGCCCACCACCCCGCGTCCGGCCGGCCACCTCGGCGACGGCGTCGCCGTCCGGCGGCATCCCCGCGCTGCCGGCCGGTGCGGTCGGCGTACCGATCCGGCTGGCCGAACCGGCCGCCCTCGCGGTGCTGCGCCCGGGTGCCCGGGTCGACCTGCTCGTCGTGCCGGCCGGCGGTACGCCCGACCCCACGCTGCTGGCGCCACGCGCCCTGGT
Organism: Micromonospora sp. AB353; assembly: GCF_049538395.1. Taxonomy (NCBI): domain Bacteria; kingdom Bacillati; phylum Actinomycetota; class Actinomycetes; order Micromonosporales; family Micromonosporaceae; genus Micromonospora; species Micromonospora sp. AB353. The sequence continues at coordinate 50,606 of NZ_JBMVFV010000034.1, forward strand.
GCTCGACGTGGTCGGCGCCACCGGGGCGGTCGACGGCTCCTCGGCGCTCTACCTGGCGCTGCCGCCGGAACAGGCCCGGCGGGCGGTCGGGTTGCCGGAGGGCAGCCGCTTCGCCGTGGTGGTACGCGGCTGAGGCGAGCCGGCGAGCAGCCCGCCGTGGCGCGATCAGCCCCAGTGTGGGGGACGCTCCGCGAGCAGCCAGTCGTCGTTGCCGCCGGAGCGCTCGCCCCAGCCACGGTCGGTGTCGTCGCTGGTCTGCTCGGGCAGCACCACGAAGTCGTCGCTGAGGTCGACCACGCGGTCGTCGTCGTCGCGCGGTGCCCGGATGGCGGGTTCGGTCACGATCAGCAACGATACCGCCGAACGGGCCGCAGGCTCGATCCCCCGGACCGGCCGGATCGTCCCGAGCCCGGCCGTACCGGGCCGGGAGCCGTCGGAACGCCACACACCGGGCGCGACGGGCCGGGGTGACGGTGATCGACGCGTCGGGCGGCCGACCGGCCCGGGCGTTGGTAGCGTCGGACGGCGTGACGACGCCGAGCGGTGGCAGCCCCGACGACGAGACCTGGCGACGCCCGGACCAACCGGCACCCGCCGGGGAGAACGCCCCCGGGGCGGTCCCCGGGGACGGCGCGGACGCCCACCCGGCCGGTCCCGGAGCCCGCCCCGGTGACGCCGGTGGAGACCGTGAACCGGACCGCACCGCCGAACCCGACCGCACCGCCGAACCGGCCGGGATCGCCGGGCAGCCCGAGCCGACCGCCCTCCCGGCGGAGCCGGCACTCGCGGCGGAGCCGGCCGCCCCCACAGCAGAGCCGGACGCCTTCCCGGCAGAGCCAGCCGTCACCGAGGGCGTCGAGAGGGCCGGAACGGTCGCCGACAACCCCGAGGCGGCCGGGAACGCCAGCCCGTGGTCGCGCGAGGCGGCCACCGAGAGCCCGTGGGCCCGGCCGGAGGCGGCAGGCGGCTGGACGGTGGCCGGCGGCGCGTGGCCGGGCACGCCCGGTGCCGGCCCGCCCGCCGTCGGCCCACAGTTCGGGGGCGCCGCGCCCGCCGGCCCACAGTTCGGGGGCGCCGCGCCCGCCGGTGGCCCACCGCCCTCGGGGTACGCGGGACCGCCGCCGAGCACGCCTCCGCCGCCCGGCTGGCGGCCACCGGTACACGTGCAGCCGTCACCGCCCCGCCGGCTCCCGCCGCAGGACATGGCCGCGATGGACCAGGCGGAGCAACGCGCGCAGCGGCTCACCTACGGCATCGGGGCGGCCGTGGCGGTGGTGCTGGTGCTGCTCACCTGCCTGCTGTGCTCGCGGGTGCTGTTCTGACCCGCAGCGGTCAGACGACGCCGTCCCAGACCATCTTGGCGCCGCTGTCCCCGGTCAGGTAGACGTACACGAGCGCGAAGACCGCGAGCACCGCCACCACGACGGTGAGCACGATCGGGAGCCAGCGGGGCAGGTTCCGGCCCGCGACGAAGCGGCTCGTCGACAGCACGAGCAGCAGCGCCACGACGCCGAGCCCGAGCGCGAACCAGAACAGCGTGTCGCCGTACTCGGCGTGCTCGTGGATCTGCTGCAGCCGGTCCGGCGGGTAGCCCTTCGCCCGAAGGGCCTCCTCCAGCTCCTCCCCGGACTCGGTCGCCACGAAGGCGACGATCGGGGTGACCACGGCGAGCGCCGCGACCGCCCAGCCGAGGCGGGGCCGCCAGCGGGGCAGCACCCCGTAGGCGACGGCGAGCAGTGCCAGCAGCGGCACCAGCACCACCGCCGCGTGGATGACGAGCACGTGGACCGGCAGACCGTTGATTTCCCTGAACACCGACACCTCCGGCGAGTGGGTGGTTTGGCGCGCTCAGCGTACGGCGTGAGGCCGTCTTCCTCGATACACGAACGCGTGGCGGCGCCGGTTCACCTGTGGCCCCGGCCACGGGTGAACAACGCTCGCTTGTCGGCCCGCCCGGGCCCGTGCTGTCATGGATCCATGTCCACAGGTGAGGAGCTGCTCCGGTCGAGGGGCCTACGGGTCACCCGGCCGCGTCTCGCCGTGCTGGACGTGCTCTCCGCCGGCGGTCACCTGGAGGTCGACGAGATCACCCGGCGGGTACGCCGGCGGATCGACTCGGTCTCCACCCAGGCCGTCTACGACGTGCTCGGCGCCCTGTCCCGGGCCGGCCTGTCCCGCCGGATCGAGCCGGCCGGCAGTCCCGCGCGGTACGAGGCCCGGGTCGGCGACAACCACCACCACGTGGTGTGCCGGGGCTGCGGCGAGATCGCCGACGTGGACTGCGCGGTCGGCAGCGCCCCCTGCCTGGACCCGAACGTGGCGCACGGCTTCGAGCTGGACGAGGCGGAAGTGACCTTCTGGGGCCTCTGCCCGGCCTGCCAGTCCCGCCGCTCCGCCGACGACTGACCGGAGCGCCGAGGACGGCCGCCGCCGGCCGCCGCACCGGGGACGGCCGGCGACGAGGCGTGGCACTCTTGATCGGTGGACACCGAAGACCTCGGCCTCTTCGGTCCGGGATCGGTCACGTGGAAGGTGCACGAGGAACCGATCCTGATCGTCGCCGGCCTGCGCTCCCTGTATCTCCAGGCGCTACATCCCCGCGCGATGGCCGGCGTCGCACAGAACAGCAACTACCGCACCGACGCCTGGGGGCGGCTGGTCCGCACGGCGACGTACGTGGGGACGACGATCTACGGCACCACCGCCGAGGCGGAGGCGGCCGGGCGACGGCTGCGCGTGCGGCACGCCCGGATGCGCGCCACCGACCCGTTCACCGGTGCGGAGTTCCGCGTCGACGAGCCGGACCTGCTGCGCTGGGTGCACATCACCGAGGTCGAGTCGTTCGTGAGCACCGCCCGGCGGGCCGGGCTGGCGCTCACCGACGACGAGGTGGACGGCTACTACACCGAGCAGCGCCGGTCGGCGGCCCTGGTCGGGCTGGACCCGGACGACGTGCCGGGTACCGCCGCCGAGGTGGCGGACTACTACCGGGACGTACGCCCGCAGTTGCGGATGACCCGGGAGGCGGCCGAGACGGCGGTGTTCCTGACCGCGCCGCCGCTTCCGTGGAAGCTCAGCCTGCCGGCGCGGGTGGGACTGAACCTGGGGCCGCCGCGCTGGGCGTACTTCGGGATCGCCGCCACCGCGCTGGGGATGCTGCCGCCGTGGGCGTTGCGGCTCTACGGCGGGCTGGGCCTGCCCACCACCGCCCTGTCGGCGGACCTGAGCGCGCGGGCGCTGCGACTGGCGCTGGCCGCGGTGCCCCGGCGTTACCGGGAGGGCCCGTTGCAGCAGGCCGCCAAGGAACGCGCCGCACGCCTGACCGCGGCCTGACGGCGCCCCACGCTCACTCCGTGTCGGCGAACCGCTCGACCGCCGACCAGGGATCCTTGCCGGGGGTCTGCGCGCCGGTCGGGCACGTACGCCGGTAGTCGCACCAGCCGCACCGCGGGCCCGGCTCGGCCGGGAACGCCGCGTCGGGGTCGGTGCCGTCGGCCACCGCGCGCTCGGCGGCCATGATGTCGCGGGCGGTGTCCTCGGCGCGGGTGAGCTGCCGGTGCAGGGACTCCGGCGTGTGCTCGTGCGCGGCGACGGTGCCGGTGGGCAGGTGGTGCAGCTCGACCCGGCGGCACGGCTTGCGGAACACCCGCTCGGCCGCGTACGCGTAGAGCGCGAGCGCCTGCGAGCCTCGCGCGTCGTCGGTGTCGAGGCCGGTGCGGCCGGTCTTGTAGTCGACGATGACCAGCTCGGGCCGCCCGTCCGGGCCGGGGCGCGAGTCGATCCGGTCGGTGCGGCCGTTGAACGCGAGCACAGCGGTCTTGACCGCGACCACCCGCTCCACGCCGACCGGCTCGTCGGCCGGGTCGAGGCCCGCCACGTAGCTCTCCAGCCACGTCAGCGCCCGCCGGAAGGCGTCGCGTTCCTGCTCGTCGTCGCGGTAGCCCTCGCGAACCCAGGTGCCCTTGAGCAGGGTGCCGAGCACCTCGGGGCGGCGGCGGTCGGGGGCCAGCGCGTACCAGTTCTTCAGCGCGGTGTGGACGCTCGCGCCGAGCGAGTTGTGCGCCCACGGCGGGCCCTTGGGCGGCGCGGGCCGGTCCACGTAGGCGTAGCGGTAGCGGCGGGGACAGTCCGCGTACGCGCCGAGCTTGCTCGGTGTGCAGACGAACAGGCGCTCCGGCATGCCCTCGAAGCCGAGCTGCTCGGACTGCTCGGCGCGGGGCCGGGGAGCCCGGGAGCCGCTGGCTGCTGACTGTCGTCGCACACCTGAATCCTGCCATCCGGGTACGACACCGGACGGACCCGCTCAGGCGTTGTTGAGGTACTGGGTCACGAAGGCGGCGATCGCGTCGGCGATGAGCTGCACGGCGATGGCGGCCAGCAGCAGGCCGGCGATCCGGGTCAGCACCTCGATGCCGCCGGGGCGCAGCACCTTGACGATGCCGCCGGAGAAGCGCAGCACCACCCAGACGGTCACCATCACCGCGACGATGGCGAGCCCGATGGCGAGGTAGTCGACGGCCCCGCCGGCCTGCTGCACGAACAGCATGGTCGCCACGATGGCGCCCGGCCCGGCCAGCAGCGGGGTGCCGAGCGGCACCAGCGCGATGTTCGAGGTGACCTGATTGCTCGGGTCGTCCGCCTTGCCGGTCAGCAGCTCCAGCGCGACCAGGATCAGCAGCAGGCCGCCCGCCGCCTGGAGGGCGGGCAGGTCGACGTGCAGGTACGCCAGGATCGTCTGCCCCGCCACCGCGAAGATCACGATGACCCCGAGCGCCAGCGCCACGGCCTGCCAGGCGGCCCGGTTCCGGTCGCGCGCGGGCAGCGGCCCGGTCAGCGCGAGGAAGATGGGCATCATTCCGGGCGGGTCGACGATCACCAGCAGGGTCACGAAGACCTCGCCGAAGAGCTTGAGATCCACGCGGACACGGTAGCCGTGCCGTCGGATCGCTTCAGCTCGAAGCGACAGGGGTCACCCCGCGGGCCAGCGCGACGATCCGCTCGTACGCCTCCGGCCCCGTGGTGTGCGCGCCGAGCCGCACGGTCTTGTGCGTGCCGTGGAAGTCGGACGAGCCGGTGACCAGCAGTCCCAGGTCGGCGGCGAGCCCGCGGACGTGCTCCCGCTCGGCCGGGTCGTGGTCCTCGTGGTCGGCCTCCAGCCCGGCCAGGCCGGCCGCCGCCAGGTCCGCGATCAGCTCGTCGGGCACGATACGGCCGCGCCGGCTGGCCTTCGGGTGGGCGAAGACGGGCACGCCGCCGGCCGCCCGCACCAGCGCCACCGCCTGGAACACCTCGATGTCGTCCTTCGGTAGCCGGTACCGCTCGCCGAGCCAGTCCGGCCCGAACGCCTCGGTGGTGGTGGCGACCAGACCGGCCCGGATCAGCGCCTGCGCGATGTGCGGGCGGCCGACGGTGCCGCCGCCCGCGCCGGTCAGGATCTCCGTCCAGCTCACCGGGATGCCGTCGGCCTGGAGCAGCCGGACGATGCGCTCCCCGCGTTCCTCCCGGGCCCGGCGGACCCGGGCCAGTTCCGCGGCCAGGTGCGGCTCGGCCGGGTCGAACAGGTACGCGAGCAGGTGCAGCGGGATCGCCGGTTCGGCGCCGAACCACCGGCAGGAGATCTCCGCGCCGCGGATCAGGGTGAGCCCGGGCGGCAGGGCGGCGACGGCGGGCGCCCAGCCGGCGGTGGTGTCGTGGTCGGTGAGTGCCACCACGTCGAGCCCGGCCTCGGCGGCGGCCCGGACCAGGTCGGCGGGGGTCAGGGTGCCGTCGCTGGCGGTGGAGTGGGTGTGCAGGTCGATGCGGGCGGGGACGCTCACCCGCCCGACGCTACGCCCCGTCCGGCACCGTGGGGACGTCGGCCACCACCACCGGGCGGTCCTCCGGCGCCAGCCCTTCGACCTTCGAGGCCGTGGGCCGGTCACCGGCCAGCACCCGCTCGGGCTTGACCCGGACCAGCCCGCCGGTCGCGTCCACGTGCAGCGCCACCCCGGCACGGGTCCAGGACACGCCGCCGGCCAGCAGCGGGCCGGCCGGGTGGGTGACCGGGCTGGCCGGGTCGCGCAGGTCGACCAGGAGGGCGGTGCGCGACGTGCCGTTGGCGAGCAGCCACCGGCCGTCGAAGGAGACGGCGCCGAGTCCGTCGGTGGCAAGCTTCAGACCGCATCCGGTACGCACCGGGGCGAGGTCGCGGGTCGGGTCGAGCAGGGCCAGGCAGCGCTCCTCGTCCCGCCCGGCGGCGACCAGGCCGACCACCCGGCCGTCGGGCCGGGTGCCGTAGACGGTGCGCACGTCCGGGTTCACCGGGCCCGGCTGCCCGCCCAGCGCGCGGTTCCAGACGCTCATCCCGCCGTCGCCGGGCTGCTGGATCAGCACCGCGTCGCCGGTGAAGCCGACCGGCACGGCGCCCTCCGGCGCGGCGATCCGGACCGGCGCGATGAGCTGGCCGGCGACCACACCGGCGGCGATCAGGTCCGTGCCGTCCCGCCAGGCGACCTGGCGTCCGTCCGGGGAGACCGCCACCGCGTCCGCGGCGGCGAGCATGACCTGCGGCGCGGTGCCACCGACCGGAACCCACCAGAGGGTACGGCCGGCGACGGTGGCCGCCGAGGTGAGCAGCCAGCCCTCCTGCTCGTGGATCCGCTGCGCCCGTTCGACGCCGCTGACCCCGGTCAGCTGCCGCCGTTCGCCGCCGCTGGTGTCCAGCCGGTCACCGACGAGCAGGTCGAGTTCGGCGCGGACCGGCCCGAAGCGGGTGACCGAGGACGGCTCGGAGGTCTGCGGGGACGGGAAGAGGACGGGCGGGTCGCCGAGCACCACTGTGGGCGTGCCGCCGTCGCCGCCGGGCGCGCTGAACTGGGCCACCCCGGTGGTGACGACAACGGTGGCGACACCGGCCAGGGCCAGGCCGGTGAGCGTACGCCGCCGGCCCCTGCGCCGCGCCCGGCGCAGGATCTCCCCGGCCGGGTCGGCTGGCAGCGGGCGGGACGTCTCGACGCGGCGGGACAGGGTCTCCCGCAGCGCCCGCTCCAGCTCGTCGTCGCTCACGGGGAATGGACGCTCCGGGCTGCCCGTTCGGTTGTCGCCGTGCTGCCGGGTGCCGCTCATCGGCTCTTCGCCGGGATCGGGACGGCGGGGCGGACCGGAGCCCCGGGTGGGGCCGGTCGCGGCACCCGGGCGGCGGGCTGCCGCGCCGCGGTACGGGCCGGCTCGGCGCCCCGGGCCGGCGGGACGGACCGGCCGGCCGCGGCGGGCACGGACGGTTTCGCCGCGGGCGTGTCGGCGGGCGCGGGCAGGCCCAGGGCCGCCTGGGAGCCGAGCCGGCGGCGCAGCGTGTTGAGCGCCCGGGAGGTCTGGCTCTTGACGGTGCCCGGGGAGATCTCCAGCAGCGCGGCAGTCTGCGCCTCGGACATGTCCTCGTAGAAGCGCAGCACCAGCACCGCCCGCTGCCGGGCCGGCAGCGCCTGGAGGTGCCGCCAGAGCGCGTCCCGGTCGAGTTGCTGCTCGATCTCGTCGACACCGGCGCGCTCCGGCAGCACCTCGGTGGGGCGCTCGCCGTGCCAGCGGCGCCGCCACCAGCTGGTGGACGTGTTGACCATGACCCGGCGGGCGTACGGCTCGATGGCCTCGATCCCGCCGAGCCGCTTCCAGGCCAGGTAGGTCTTCGTCAGCGCGGTCTGGAGCAGATCCTCGGCGGTGGCCCAGTCACCGGCGAGCAGGTAGGCGGTGCGCAGCAGTGCGCCGGACCGGGCCGCGACGAATTCGCGGAACTCCTCCTCCAGCGGATCTCTGCTCACCACCACACTCATCTCCCCCCGTCCTGCCTGGCAGGATGCCACGGCCGGGTCGCCCGGGTCGATGGCGGAAGGTGTGCAGTTCATCCGATGTTCGGACGAAAAGTTTCAGGCTCCGTCGTCGGCCTTGGCCTCGTCGGCCTCCTTGCCGAGCCGCGCCTCGACCGCCTGCGGCTCGTACATCTCCTCGACCACTCGCAGGTAGAGCTCGTTCGGGTTGGGCAGGTTCTTGATCACCCGGAGTGCCTGTTCCTGACCGGCGGACTCCAGCACGAATGTGCCGTAGTTGAGGGCACGGCCGGTCGGGCTCTGCTCGTACTTCATGTCGGTGACCCGGGTGAGCGGCATCATCGCGACCTGGCGGGTGATGATCCCGTTGACCACCATCACCCGCTTGTTGGTCAGGATGAAGCGGTCGTACCACCAGTCGGCGACCTTCCAGGCCACCCAGCCCATGACGCCGAACCAGAGCAGCACGGCGACGGTGGTCAACGCGCCGACGTCCCGCCCGGCGAGGAAGCCGGAGAGGTAGCCGAGCACGAACGTGGCCGCCACGCCGACGATGATCGGGGTGGTGAGGTGGATCCAGTGCCGCTTCCACTCGCCCCGGTAGCGCTCGGTGGGGAAGAGGTAACGCGCCACGAGCGAGCTGGGCTCGTCCTCCAGCGGCAGCACCCGGCGGGGTGCCATGCCGGTGGCGTCGGACCGCAGTCCGGCCAGCTCCTCCTCGGAGATCGGCTGGTCCGGGAAGCCGTCCGGATCCCGCGCCCAGGCCCGGCCGGACCGCCCCTCGCCGGTGTACGCGCTGCCGTAGCCGGCGTCGTCCGCGTCCGCGTACGGGCCGGGGCCGTAACCGGCCGGCTCGTCCGGGTCGATCCGGGGGATCGGCTCGGTGTCGCGTTCCCGGCGTGCCCGGTCGGGGTCGTCCGGGTCGAAGGGTGGACCGGAGGGGCTTCCCATCGGCGGCTAGGCGACGAGGTTGGTGAAGAAGTCGCCGAAGCCCTGCGCGATGTCCATGATGCCGCCGCCGAGAGACTTGAAGACGTCGGCGGCGGAGTTGGGCCGGTACGCAACAAAGAAGATCAAGAATGCGATGCCGGCCCAGGTGAGGACCTTCTTGACCATAGCGGGCCATCCTCTCGCGCGGCGCCGGGTCCGTTTACCGCAGCGGCACCCAGAGTATCAGCATGGTGTCTTACCGTGAATATCTGCGTCCGCTCTCCGACTCGCCGTGGTGAGCCGGTCAGGCCCGCCCGTGCAGGTACGGAGACGGTGCGCCGTACACGAGTTCGGGCGGTGTCCACTCGGTGAGGTCGTGCAGCACGACTTCTTCCGCGAGGAGGTGACCCGCACTCGCCGGCCAGGCTATCGCATGGAGCCACATTCCCCGAGCCTCGCCGGCGTACGCGCTTCGATCCGTTTCGGAGCGGACGAGCCACAGTGGAGTCGGATGGCCGCCCACCCGGATCTTGGCGTGCGGCAGTCGCTCGGGATGACCAGGGCCGGGATCGGTGAGCGCCTCCTCCACCTGTGGGCCGGGGTCGGGTCCGGGCAGTCCCGCGAAGCGGGATCCGAGACCGACGCCGGGTTCCTCGGCGACGAAGATCAGGTCGGCCGGCCCACCGTCCAGGGGGGCCGGTCCGGCGCAGGCCACGAGCGTGGCCCGTACGCCCGCCCGGTCGTCGCCCGCCCAGGCCACGCCGGTGAGCGTCCAGCCCGGCGGGAGCGGCCACGGGCACCACAGCGGCATCCGGAGCCGGCCGGTCGGGTCGGGGTCGGCGGCCATCCGTTCCACCACGCTGGCCATGATCTCGGCACTGATGTGCTCCGGCACGTGCAGCGGCGCGACCGGGCCGCAGCGCACGCACCGGTGCTCGGGGTGCATCAGATCCGGCTCGCGCACCGGGCCCGCGCACTTCGGACAACTCACCGCGACAGTCACACCCTCACCGTCACCCCGGACCCGCGAGGCGTCAAGCGGGGCGGGCCGACGAGCGTGGGATTTCCGTCCGGTGGTGGACCCACGCGGGGTTCAGTCCGGCGGCGGCCCGGCGTACGACCGGATCCAGGCGTGCATGGCGATGCCGCTGGCCACGCCCGCGTTGATGGACCGGGTCGAGCCGTACTGGGCGATGGAGAACAGCGCGTCGCAGGCCGACCGGGCCACCGCCGACAGTCCCGGCCCCTCCTGGCCGAACAGGAGCACGCAGCGGCGCGGCAGCACCGCCGTCTCCATCGGCCGGGAGCCGGGCAGGTTGTCGATCCCGACCACCGGCAACCGCTCGTCGCGCGCCCACGCGACGAACTCCTCGATCGTCGCGTGGTGCCGGACGTGCTGGTAGCGGTCGGTCACCATGGCGCCCCGCCGGTTCCACCGCCGCCGCCCGACGATGTGCACCTCGGCGGCGAGGAAGGCGTTGGCGTTGCGGACCACGGTGCCGATGTTGAAGTCGTGCTGCCAGTTCTCGATCGCCACGTGGAAGTCGTGCCGGCGCCGGTCCAGGTCGGCCACCACGGCCTCGCGCCGCCAGTAGCGGTAGCGGTCCACCACGTTGCGCCGGTCCCCGGCGGTGAGCAGCTCCGGGTCGTAGCGCGGGTCGTCCGGCGGGTCACCGGGCCACGGCCCCACACCCACGTCGAGCTGGTCGTCGGTCACGGTTGCCGAGGGTACGGCCCGGCGGCGTCCCCGGTCAGCGCAGGTCGAGCGCGCCGCCCAGCCGGTCGAGGAAGCGCGTGTCGGCGGGGCTCGGCGTGGTCTGCCCGGCCCGGCACACCCGGGCGGCGACCGACTCCACCCACTGCCGGTACGCCGCCGAGTCGGCCGGATCCGCGCGGCGGCGCAGCACCCGTACCGTCGCCCGGGCGGCGGCCAGCAGGTCGACCATGTCGGTCAGGCGTTCGTCCCGCTCGGTGACGCCGTCGTGGCGGGCGTAGATGGCGGCCACCACGGCGCGGACGAGATCGCTGTCGAAGGC